>DASTET010000592.1:0-3239 GCA_035709445.1 Blastocatellia bacterium
CTCCTCTGTGTTCCTGCGGTGTCCTCTGTGGTTACTCTGTTTTCTTGAGGAAGCGCTCGACGCCGCGCTTGCAGTCTTCCGTCATGCGGGGTATGGCGTTGAGCTGGACGCCTGCTTCAAGCGCCGATTCGAATGACTGCGCGTCCATGTGATAGAGCAGGTTTTTCGAGAGGCTCACAGCCGAGGCCGACTTTGCCGCGAGGTCCGATAGATAAGCCTCGACCGCCGCTTCGAACTCGTCATCGGCAAAAACGCGGTTGATCATGCCTATCTCGAGCGCGGCGCGGGCAGAGATGATCTCGCCGCGTGTTATAAGCTCGAACGCGCGTTTTTCGGAGACCGAGCGGCGAAGTATGGCCATCACCATCGCGGGGATAAATCCTATATTGACTTCCGGGTAGCCGAACTGTGCCGACTCCGTTGCGACGACAAGATCGCACGCGGTCGCGATACCGCAGCCCCCGGCGAGCGCCCGACCGCGAACCGCCGCGACGATGGGGCGAGGGTGACGCCGCATAGCGATAAACATCTCGGCCATGTTGCGCGCGTTGGCGACGTTCTCCATAACGGAGGCTTCGCTGACCCGGCGCAGCGCCGCCAGGTCCGCTCCCGAACAGAAATCTTTTCCCGCGCCCGCGATCACTACGACTCGCGCGGAAGGGTCGCGCGCGGCCTCGGTGAGCGCCTCTTTCATCTCCCGTACTATCTCGTCATCGAGCGCGTTTCGTTTGTCGGGCCGGTTCAAGGTTATGCGAGCTATCGACTGGTCCGACTGGTAGAGGATCTTTTGGTACCCGGTCATGGAAGGCTCCATATCAGAACTTGTCGAAAAGAATCAGCACGCCTATCACGATAAAGGCGACGGCTGCGGCGCGCCGTATCCATTCGAGCGGAAGGTACTCTCCGAGCAGGGCTCCAGCGGCGACGCCCAGCGCCGAGACGCAGGCGAGCGCAAGCGATGTGCCGATAAGGACTGTCCAGGGCCGCCGCGTCTGTGCCGCCATGGTCATCGCGGCGAGCTGCGTCTTGTCGCCCATCTCCGCCAGAAAGATCACCCCGAATGTCGTGAGCAGCACTCGCCAGTCCATATCTTTCTCCAATCGGATTTCATCTTCTTCCTGAGAGCGCGTCCTGCGCCGTCCGGTCATCTACTTCAATCTCCATTCGGAGCAGCGCGGTGCTGTAGGTCTTGCCCTGCGCATCGGTCTTTAGCGAGAGCGTGCCGCCTCCATCGAGGCTCTTATGGAGAAGAAAATTGAGGGCGCCGAGATTGGGAATCTCGAATCGCTCTACATCGCCGAATGCGATGCCGCGAAAATGTTCTTTGACCCGTTCGGCGGTCACCTTTTCTACAAGGATGGGATAGTACTCGGGCTTGTAGGCGATTATCCCGACGTTGGCCGTGTCGCCTTTGTCGCCCGACCGCGCGTGCGCAAGATGAACCAGCTTTATCTTTGGCATGTCTTCAAGCCTCTACGACCGAAATTTCCGGCGCGACCTCGCTCTTGGGTATGAGCGCGGGCCAGTAAGCTATGATCTCTTCGACCTTGGGACGCCCCCCGGCGAACCCGGTTACGGTGGGAGGGCCGTTCAATACGAGCGGCGCAAGCTCGCGCGTGAACCGCTCGACCATCGCTTTGTCCTCGCTCCTGACCCCTATCCGGAACACGACCTCGGCGATGTCGTCGGGAGGATCGCCCGAAAGCGGGCCGTGACAGGCATTGACGCCGCCGAACTCCGTGAGCACATGGTCGAACTTCAACCCGAGCCGGTCGAGCCTCTCTCTGAGCACTCGATCCGCTGCCCGGGCCTTCTTGTAAGCGTCGGGCCAGGCATAAACTAGCGAGCCGACGGCCTTCCAACCCGCCGAATAGCTGATCGATACTTTATACATATCCGTGGCAGGCCTTCCCTTTATTCCTGAAAACCTGACGCGGTTTGGCCCTTCCTGCTCAAGCTGGATCGATGTGAAGTCGGCGATGCAATCCGGGGTGATGTATTCGCGCGGGTCGCCCATCTCGTAAAGGAGCTGTTCTTTGATGGAAGCGACTGTGATTCTCCCGCCGGTCCCCTCGTGTTTGGTTATGACGAACGTACCGTCCGGGTGAGCTTCGATGACCGGGTAGCCGATGTCTGCCATATCAGGGATCGTCTCCCAATCGATCAGACAGTTTCCTCCCGTGCATTGCGCGCCGCATTCGACGGTGTGACCGGCTATGGTCCCTGCGGCAAGCCGGTCCCAGTCATCCTCGGCCCATCCGAATTCATGTATCATAGGCCCCGACGCAAGCCCCGTATCGGTTACGCGACCGGCGATAACGATCTGCCCTCCGCGCGCGAGGCAATCGGCCACGGGGCGACCGCCGAAATAGACGTTGGCGCTCTGAACGCGCGAACGTATCGAGGCGAGCGGCTCTCCGGTGTCAAGGTTCTTAAGCTCGACGCCCCGGCTTATATAATCATCGAGGCGATGCATGATGTCGTCGCCTGCGACGATGCCGATATTGATCTCGCCTCCGAAGCCGGACCGGCGCGCGACCTCGATCACCGCATCGCGGCAGGCCTCCGGGTTTACGCCTCCGGCGTTGGCCACAACTCTGATGTTGCGCTCGACGAGATCGGGCAGGACGCGCTCGATCATGAAGACGAAATCGCGCGCGTAGCCGGAGCGCGGATCACGCGAGCGTTGTTTCTGCATAATCGACATGGTGACTTCGGCCAGGTAGTCGAGCGTCAGGTAGTCTATCGGCCCTCTGCGCACCTGCTCTACGGGCGCTTCGAGCGAATCGCCCCAGAACCCCTGCCCGTTTGCGATTCTTATAGTTTTCATCTGTATGCTCTCTGAGTTTTAATTGAGAGGATTGACATGCTTCGCTGCCCCCCGACTCCTGGCCCCTGGCCCCTATAATTTTGGCTTTGGCGGCGGAAGCTCTCTTGCTTCGACCACGGACTCGAATCCGCCGCGAGCGTGGCTGCCGTCGCAAAACGGCTTGTTGGCCGAAAGCCCGCACCGGCAGAGCGAGATCACCGTCCTGCCTCCGAGGCCGAAGACGTTGCCCGAAGCGTCTTTGATGACCAAGTTCTCGCCCGATATGCGGAGCGGCCCGTTGTTATTACAGATTATTTCAAAACTGTCGCTCATCTACGTTTCTCCTCTTCTTGTTTTTTTCATCCGAAGCCTGGATTGTAGCGCAATAATCGTGGGTATATAAAGCGCATGTGCGTGCCCCGACAGCTAC
>DASTET010000593.1:0-3523 GCA_035709445.1 Blastocatellia bacterium
CTGAACATAACCTGGAACATCGAATTTTGAGATGTTGTGCAGCGATGCTCGACGGAATCAAACTGCTAATAAAGCATGTACCGGAGCGTGCGAAGCGAGCCTCCTCTGAATCACGAGTTACACCGCGCCCCCGGTGATGCCCGACGTTGAGCTTCTACGACTGGCTTTTTCAAACGAATACATCATAGACAACAATCACAGTAATGGTAAAATGCCCGATCATGCATTGCCCAAACTGTGGAGCTAGAGCCTCAGCCGATCAGAAGTTTTGCCGATCCTGCGGGCTGAGTTTGGGGGAACTCTCTACCTTACTCGCAGAGCGGCTGCCCGAAGCGAAGGCCGAGCTGGAATCATCGAAACTCAAACTTGACAAAGTAGCCGTTGTGCTGGTTACAGGGGCTGTTGCAATACTGGTTGGTGCAATATTCTGGGGAGTGATTACCGAGATAATTATCGGGAAAGGACAGGTCCTTGGAGGGATACTCTTCTTGGCAGTTATTACGTCATTTCTATTAGGCGGCTTAATACTGAGTTACTCAACGTCGCTAGGGAAGCGACTTGCAAGACACCAATCAGGAAGCGATGCAGGCAAGGTGAATACAACGCCAGAGCTAATAACTGGAAAGGAAGGCGCGTTGATAGTAAGTGTTACAGAGCGGACGACAGAATTGATTGACGAAGAGAATTATGGGAAAAAAGAGCGAGAGCAGTCCCGGAAAAACGAAGCCTAACAACGGCATGCACCGGAGCCGCTGAGTGCGCTGGCCATGAAATAGATGGAGGAGAATCTTATGCATAAACGAACCGGCATCTTCTGCGTATTGCTGGCTGCGCTGTTGTCGAGCGTAACTGCCGCGCAGACAACCGCCATCACCGCAATTAAAGCAGGTCGCCTGATTGACCCGGAGACCGGCAGGGCGAGCGCAAACCAGATCATCCTCATCGAGGGTGAGAAGATCAAGGCAGTCGGCGCCGACCTTTCCATCCCCGCCGGAGCAACGGTCATTGATCTGTCGAAGCTCACCGTGTTGCCCGGCCTGGTTGACGCGCACACGCACATGGCTATCACCTACAAGGAGCAGCCGGAGAACAATTACTACTACCTGACTTACGTGATGGATTCGACGCCGCTGCGCGCGATCCAGGCCGCGTCGAACGGCATTCAATTGCTCAACGCGGGCTTCACCGTCATTCGCGACGTGGGCAACAATGGTATGTACGCCGATACGGCGCTGCGCCAGGCTATAGAGCAGGGCTGGTTGCCAGGGCCGACCGTTATCCCATCGGGCATCATCATCGGCGGCACGGGCGGACAGTTCTGGCCGACGCCGGAGATGTATAAGCAGCACAGAATCGTCTACCCGGAATACATTGACGCCAACAGCCGCGACGAGATTGTCCGCGCCATACGCGAGAACATGCTCTTCGGCGCAAAGACCATCAAGCTGTGCATTGACTGCAAGCCGTGGGGCTATTCGGTAGAAGACATCAAGCTCGCAATCAGCGAGGCGGCCAAGGGCGGCTGTAAAGTCGAAGGGCATGTGCAGACGCCTGAAGGGGCGCAGCGGGCGATTGACGCGGGCATCTATATAATCGGGCACGGCCAGGCGCTGACGCCCGAGCATCATCGCCAGATGGCCGAGAAGGGGATCTTCCTTGCCGGCACTGATACTCCCTACACGAAGTATCGCGGCAGCGAAGAGGCCTTCAAACAGACGGTCGCCAAACTGCGCGATGCGTGGGAAAAGAAGGTTCCGCTGACCTTCTCGACTGACCTCGATTACTGGAACGAGAGGATGAAGGATGACAGGACGGGTGAGTGGCTGAGCCGGGGCGATCTGACGATTGCCTTCCTCGAGACCTGGAAAGCGGCTGGCATACCTGCTGCCGACATTCTGCGCGCGATAACGATTAACGGCTACAAGGCAGCCGACATCATCAAAGAGCGGGGGCCGATCAAGCCGGGGCTTTATGCCGATATGATCGCAGTCACGGGCGACCCGCTCAGCGACATCGACGCTCTGCGAAATGTGCAGTTCGTCATGAAGAACGGCTTGGTGTTTAAAAAGGACGGGGTGATGATGCCAGAGAAGTTTTTCCACCCGGGCCCGGTCAGGATACCGAGCGGCAGGTACACTCGCTAAATGGGCGTTCGAATACGAACCAGATTCTTAGATAGTTTTTCGAGATTCAGACGTGATTGTGAAAAGGATCAATGGAGTTCAGATGTTAGAGATCAATTGCTTGCCCGTGCATTAGCTTTCGTGATCTGCTCCGGTTCGGCTAGTAGGATACACAGATCCTGTCATTTAGAGGCTGTTTAAAAAGCTCTGGCCGAACCGGTTAAGCCAAGTCTTTGCGGGCTCGCCACTCCATATGGCTCTCTGCGAGCCAGACGCTTCAGCATCAACCGGATCATTGTCAGAAGGCCCGTTGTATCGACAACTATATGGCGCTTACTGCCGCCTGTCTTCTTCGCGCCATCATAGCCGTGGCACCCCCTTTTTCAGTCGTCTTCACCGACTGCGAATCTATGATGGCAGATGAAGGCTGCACATAGTGCGACTCGGACCACTCCGTCCCGGATTGAATAGGCAGGTCTGCGCCTCACGGCGGGCCATCGTAGAACTCGACAGACAAATCGGATCATAGATGAGAGGCTGGCGGCGCTACAGCGTGCCGGTGACGACTAATATCCTGACCTTTGACTCTCGCTATCCAGACGTCGACCGCATCTCCCTGGTGGAGAACTTTCGCTCGAGTGAAGGTGTGGTGCTGACGGCGCGCGATTTCATCGCTAAGAACAATACACGACTGCCAAAGGCGATGAAGCCAGCAAGTGCACAGGCATACGGGAAGTAATACGGAAGGGATCCGTCTGACCGAATGGGGCGCGGCGGGCGCGCCCTACTACGAGAAGGCGATGATGTGCCGAAGCATCGAGAACACGATCTACTTTGCGAGTGTCAATTATGCCCTGCGGTTCCAGGAATCGGCGACAAGTCTGATCGGCCCTTCCGGGGAGTGCCAGGCGTACCTGCCGTACGGCGAGGAAGGCGTGCTGGTGGAGGCCATCAAAGTCGAAGAAGCTACCGGTTTGCTCGCCGCCCGGTACGCGCCTGACCGCTACCGGGAGTTCAGGCCTGAGTGAGCGCCCAGCGCAGATCTCGCGCGAGACTTACCACGCAGAAGATTCATAGTGATCATACCTGCGCGCATCTGCGGCTTCTTTTTCATTCTCACTCTCAGGCCCGGCTTCCAAGACTCATTGCCCAGCAGCAAATCCTCCATGTGACCCGTATCACGGGCTACGGTGATGGCGGTCATAGTTATCTTCACCTGTACGGGTTAGGCTTATGGGTGCAAAAACCCATGCGCGCTTCCCAAGATAATGGCTCATAGATCTTTAAACAGGCAGCGAGCGGGTTGAAGGGTCTTCTTTCAACCTACCATAGTCGGCGGCTCGTGGCCTTCTTCCACCCGGCGGCCAGGCATGCGGATACGCAGCTTGCTCACCCTCCTG
>DASTET010000594.1:0-2410 GCA_035709445.1 Blastocatellia bacterium
GAGCGGGGTGCGCAGCTCGTGCGAGAGAGTTGCGAGGAAGTCGTCTTTCGCCTGGTTCGCTTCTTTGAGCTGCTCGAAAAGCTGCGCATTTACTATCGCGGAGCTGGCCTGGGCGGCCAGTATCGCCATGGCGTCGGTCTCGGTCTGGCTGTAATACCGCACATCCCCGGACCCGGCCCCGATCATCCCGAAGACCTCGCCTTCGCTTATGAGCGGCAGCGTCACCATCGAGCGTATCCCTTCGCGCTTCCATGCCTTGTAGTTGGGCGAGACGCTGGCCATCTGTTCTATGTCTTCGATTATTACCGGCTGGCGGTCGGCGATCATCTCGGCGACGGAGGGGTCGAATCGCGTAAGCTGTCGCTCGCTTATGTATTCATCAGACAATCCGCGTTGCCGCATGATATTCAGATGGCCGGAGTCATCCAGATAGCTTATGGCGGCGCGGTCCGCGCGGCATATCGACAACGCCGCATCGATGATCATATCGAGCCTTTCGTCTAGAGCGAGCGTGTTCGACAGCCTGAGCGAGAGGTCCTGCAACCAGGTGAGAGCGTGCAGCTGCTCGTCCATGCCGTCGAATATGATCTGGCTGAGCGACCTGCGGTCCGGGTTTCTCTCGACCCGGCTCACTCCGTAAGATTCCGCCAGGACCGTGTACTGATGCGCGGCGATGATCTGGTGGAGCCTGCGGCGAGCGATAGCGGCGACGTCATACTGGCATAAGATAGTGCAGGGCAGGTGCCGTGTCAGCAGGTGGCCTTTGACTTCGAGTCGCAGAAAGTCGCGCTCGGTCCAGCCTTTCGTGTGCATCCAGCTCGTATCGTTTATACAGCGCGTGCCTCGAAAACGTTCGTGCGCATCTTTGAATATGGGCAGCGCCACGGGCTCCATCGATTCGACAGAGACCTCATCAGTGATTATCACGAGCGCCCCGTCGCGCTCGCGCGCCGCCGTGTCGACGCCCAGGTCCCGAAGCGCGCGGCAAAAGAGCGACCGGCCCGCTTCATCGGTAACTATCACGCATTTATCGCGCGCGGCCACCCCCTCGGCGATGAAAGACGCAAAGCGGACGCGCTCAGACTGGCTCTTGAACAGGTATGCTACACGCGAGCCGATCTTTACGGACAGGCCCCCGGTCTCAAGACATATGTATTGCTTATCGAGAACAGGTTCAGTCGACATCTATTATCCCTCAATGATTGACAAGGAAAGTGAGCAAGCCGGATTTTACACGAGACAAAAGCCGGATGCCAGAAGATAGGAACTACTTGGCGATCGATCGGATACTCCATTTAGATTTTTCACCTGTCGTATCTCATTTTTCATTTATCCGGCGGCCATTTCCGACAAATGACGGATGACCGATAAGCAACGGAAAATGGAGAATGAATCTATTTACTGAGTGGCTTATGGCTTCTTTGTATGCTAGCTTCTTAACTTCATTATGTCGTCATCGCTTTCAAAGATACCGCCCGGCGTCCAGTACATCTTCGGCGAGCAGGCGCGCGCGCGCCGCTGGATCGAGCGCCGTATAATGGGAGTCTTCGAGGGATGGTCGTACTCGGAGATTATACTCCCGATATTCGATTATGCCGACCTGTTTGCGCTCGGCATGGGCAAAGAGCAGGCGGAGATGACTTATCGCTTCACCGGGCGCGACGGAAAGCTGCTGGCGCTGCGGCCCGAGATGACCTCGCTTGTTGCGCGAACGGTTGCGACCCGGTTCCATAACCGGGAGCGCCCCATACGGCTCTCCTATTCGGGCGAGGTATTTCGATGGGACGAGCCGCGCGGCGGGCGACAGTATGAGTTTCATCAGATAGGGCTCGAACATATAGGGTCGGACCGGCTCGAAGCCGACACTGAAGTGATCGTGGTCGCTATCGAGGCCCTCAAAAAGATTGGTCTCAAAGAGTTCACCATAACGCTCAGCCACGTCGATTTTTTCAACGGGATCGCAGAGCGTCTGGGGCTGGGCGAAGAAGAGCGCCAGCAGATGCGCGACATCATAGATCGCAAGGAGGCCGAGCGGCTCGATGAGTTCCTCAAAGAGCACGCCGACCCCGCGAACCGCGCCGCTTTCTGCCGCCTCACCGCGCTAACGGGTAAACGGGAGATAATGGATGAGGCGAGAGGTTTAGTCGCCAGTGCGAAGTCGGCCCAGGCGCTCAACGATCTCGAAAGCGTCTACCGCATAGCCGAAGAGAAAGGTTTCGCCGCTCACATAGACATCGATCTGGGCGACGTGGGCGGGCTCGACTACTATACCGGTCTGACCTTCAAGATTTACGCGCCGGGCCTTGGGACCGCGCTCGGACGCGGCGGCAGATACGACAAGCTGCTTGCAAAGTTCGGGCACGCCGAGCCAGCCGTCGGGTTTTCGCTCTGCCTCGACTGGCTCGCCAAC
>DASTET010000595.1:0-11259 GCA_035709445.1 Blastocatellia bacterium
AACTCTGTGACGCTTGTAGTCGAAAACGGCCCGCTCATCACGCGACTGTCTCGAAAGACTATCAAAGCGGGCGCAGGCGAGGTTGAGATAACGATCGGCGGGCTTTCGTTCAGACCTGGAATCACGCTGCTGGTCGATGGCATTCCGGTGCTAACTTTTTTTGTTAGCGAGACAACGATGTCTGCGCGGCTTTCGGCGGAGATGACCGCGAGACCGGGTACGCTCACACTCCAGGCGCGCAACACGGACGGAGGCAGGTCGAATAAGGCTCAGATCAGGATCGTTGAATAAGAGAAGCCAGAAGTCAGAAGCCAGAAGTCAGAAGAGAACACGGCTAACAATCGAGAGGATACGCGAGAGATTCTGGCTTCTGGCTTCTGGCTTCTGACTTCTGACTTCTGCTGTTAAAATTAGGATGGATCGTTCGATATATGAAGAGGTATTTAATGTATAAGACCAGATTCTTAGTGGCCCTGATGGCGGCTGTTGCGGTCCTCGCTTCCGGCTGCTCGAAAAAAGCGCCGGGCGAGTGGGCCCTGCTCGATACGGGGACCGGCGACGCTTTTTATAACGTCAATTTTGTCAATGAGAGCGTCGGCTGGCTCAACGGACAGACCGACCGCAGCTTCACGCCTTACGAGGAGGAAGGGAACGCAAACGGCAACGCCAACAGGAGCGCGAGACCGAAGAAGCCTGACGAGAAGAAGGAAGAAGACCCGCTCAAGGCGAATCAGGGGTTCGAAGTCTTGCAGACGACCGACGGGGGGCGGACCTGGCAACAGATAAAAGACCAGTTCAAGCATAAGATTCGCTCCGTCTGGTTTGTCGACCCGCAGCTCGGATGGGCGCTGACGATAGATAGGGACATCCTCAACACGACCGACGGGGGCGAGCGCTGGACGTTGCAGCGCAAAGCAGGGACGGTGAAGCTCAAGCTGTTCGGCAATCGAAAAGAGCCTGAGATGGACCAGCCCGAACAGATCGACCGCATCTATTTTATTGACGGGCGACACGGCTGGGCCTGGGGCGGCGGTCGAAAGGACCAGTACGCAGAGCAGCCGGGGGTGTTCCTGATTACAGTCGACGGGGGGCAGAGCTGGAACGACATAGCTTATCCCTTCGAGCAGCCTGTGTCTGTGGCATTCTTTCTCGACAAAGACCGCGCCTGGGCGAGCACCGAAGACGGAAGCTTTTACAATACAGGCGACGGCGGGCTCAACTGGGCGCGCGTTCAAACGAAGCTGCCGGAAGACGTCTTCCGCTCGATATTCTTCGTCGATGAGAACAACGGCTGGATCGTAGGCCGCAGCGGGCGCATGGCGAAGACCACAGATGGCGGGCGCACCTGGAACAAGATGTACAAGATCAAAGACCAGTACAAGATGCGCGACATCTTCTTTGCCGACCGCAATCGCGGCTGGGCTGTGGGCGAGGGCGGAGCGATTCTCTATACGCCGGATGGCGGCGATAGCTGGCTGGACGTGAGCGTGCCCGGCGCTGCGCTGCTCGATGTGCTCTTTATAAGCCCTACCGACGGCTGGGCGGCAGGACTGAGCGGGGCGGTGCTCAAGTTCCAGCCGGAGCAAAGTTCTTGATAGTTACGCGACAGCCTGAAATATCGTGGCGCGACGGCGGGCATCTTATTGTACAGGTCGTTGCACTAAGCATCTGGAGGCAGCGAGTGAAACTATGTTTGCAAGACCTGGTTTCGCTGAGCATTCTACCTTAGGAGGGGACTGCGCGAGGCTGGAGCGCCGATCTCTTTCAGCCCGCCGAGGCCGACAAAAGATAAGCAGCCAGTAAACTTTGTGAGTGAATAATCTTGACACCGGAAAGAGCGTCAAGGGACAATATAAACGGCCTGTCGCACAAGGAAGACAGGGCAGGAACAGAATGGGTAGAGGGAACACCCTCTCATAACCTCTAAGCCCCATCCATGCCGCACCGGCATCAAGGCTTTTGGAGGGAGGAGATGCAAGATAAAGCTTTATTCGCAGACGCGTTTCTAAACGAGCCTTCCATAATCAAACGACTATCTGACGAGCTGGTCGAAGCCAGCCGCGAGTTTCGCGAAAGCCCGAAAGAGTATATCGCGACCGCGCTAAAAGGCGACGGCATCGGCGGTCGCCGTCGCAAGCAGCTTTTGATGGTCGGTATGGCGACGGGACTCTTAATATTTTCCACCTGCTTCGTGGTCATGCTGGTTGCTTATTCATTATCACAGACTGAAAAAGCTGAAGCATCTGTCGAAGATCAGGAAATGGTCAAGCACTGGGTCAATCCGGACGATTTCAAACAGCAGCCGATTGAAGCGCCCAAAGACGGCAAGAAAGCAAGCGGCGGCGGCGGCGGTGGTCGCAAATCGGTCACTCCTCCTTCGAAGGGGCAGTTACCCAAGTTCTCGCTGACGCCTCCGATAATCGCGCCGCGTCCTGAGCCTCAGCTCAAGCCGCCTCTGCTGCCTGTCCCGGAAACGGTTCAGGTCGATCCCCGGCTTCAGCCCAAACGCGATGACCTGATGCCTACCGGGCTTCCGACGGGAGTCCCCGGACCGCCTTCACCCGGACCCGGGTCGGGCGGCGGCATGGGATCGGGCGACGGCGGCGGCATGGGATCGGGCGATGGGCGAGGCGTCGGCCCTGGCAGGGGTTACAACATGGGCGGCGGCGACCCGGGGCTCGGCACGGGCACCGACCCGAACCGCCCGGCCACGGATGTCGATACCAGGCCGATGCTCTTGAACCGACCCCGCCCGAACTATACGGAAGAGGCGCGCAAGAACAAGATACAGGGCGTAGTTCGAGTCCGCGTGCTGATAGGGCCTGACGGCTCGGTCCGCCAGGTGCGTCTTGTAGGCGGCGGCCTGCCCGACGGGCTCAATGAAGAGGCGATTCGCGCCGCGTACCAGCTTCGATTCAAAGCTGCTATGAAGGGCGGCCGGCCCGTAGCCTTCTGGCAGGCGGTCGATATTGAGTTTAATTTGCGTTAAGCGTTACCGCCGAACAGGGGCCGCGATTAATTAACATTCAATCGCGGCCCTTTTCATCTTGATAGCGCCCTTCCGTGCAGGCAGCTCACCTGAAGAGATGGCTTCTGTGACGACAAGCGAATTTGCCGAGGTCCGCGCGAGCGCGGACGCGCCGCCCTTTTCGATGATCGAGCAGAAGGGGCTCGTCGCGCGGCTTGTCGAAGAGCTTCGCCGCGCCGCAAGCGAGATCGCAGCCGACCCGCGCGGCTTTATCCGCGACCTCTTCTCCGATGAAAGAAAAGACGCGCGCCGCCGCCGGATGATCTATGCGGGGCTCGCGTTCGCCGTGCTGGCCCACGTAGCTTTTGTCGCCGTCATCATCGTTGCGAGCCGGTATCATCCGGCCCGGTCGCTCCCTTCGGAGCTTGTAGTTATCACCCCGGTCGATCTCAGCACACTCAAGAAGGCTCCCGGCGGCCCTGAACTCTCTAAGCCGGAATCTCTTCCCGGCAACGATGGCGGGGGTGGGGCCGGCGGCGGAAACACCACGCGCCCCGTAACAAAGGGCGTGCTGCCGCAGATGCTGCCGCAACCGCAGATCGTAAAGCCCGCTGCGCCAAGCCTGCCCAATCCCGTGCTGCCTATGCCTGCGACCATAGTGGGGCCGGAGAGCGCGCCGCCTCCGCCGGGCGCTCTGCTCGGCGTGCCGAACGCACCTATTGCAGAGGCCCCTTCGCCGGGGATGGGGAAGGGCGACGGGCTCGGAGATAAGAGCGGCAGCGGAGTCGGCTCGACGGGCGAGGGGCCGGGCGCAGGTCCCGGCCGGGGCGGGAACAAAGGCGGTAACGACCCCGGAGGCGGAGGGCCAGGCGGCGACGGCTCTCAGATGACTGTGCTTCCCTGGAATTTCCCTAAGAAACCCGCCGGGTATGTTCCCTTCTCATGGACCTACAGGCCGAGGCCTATAGTCACGCCCGAAGCGCAGGCGAACAAGGTTTCAGGTATGGTGTTGCTGCGCGCTACATTCAACAGCAACGGCACTATAACCGATATAGAGATTGTAAACCCCGTCCCGTATATGACCGACTCGGCGGTCGAAGCGCTGAGACGGTCAAAGTTCCGCCCCGCCACGGTCAACGGCGTCCCCGTCACTATTACAAGAGTCCCGGTCCGTATCGAAGTCCATTACTGATGATCGTCCTCGCTATGCGGCGACCGCGCGGCGGAGCCTTGCGATGGCCGGTTGCATCCTGTAAAGCGCCTGTCCGAGATTGGCCGTGGTACTCAGTTCGAGCACTACGAAGTAGCCGCTTTCGACCTCCTGGACCAGCAGCCGCGCGCTTTCATATTCGAGCATCAGGTGAAGCATCTGGCCGAGGTCCGTACTTTTTGAGACGGCCCGGCAGGATTGCACGATCACGGCCGTATAAGCGGCCCTGAGTTTGAGCCGCTCGGCGTCGCCCTTCGCATACCACTGCACGGCCTCACCGTCGACGTCGAGAAATATCGCCCCTTCCGCGCCCTCGACGCTTGAGACCAGGTTTTTGAGTATGGCTTGAAACGGCACTTCCGGCCCCTCTCATAGAGAACTATTGATCGAAGAAAGCGAGGCGATTATAAATGACGCAAGAGTCAGTAACCAGGAGTTCGAGCCTTTATGGCCGGGAAGATATTTCCCGACTTTTGCCCCGCCGGTTCAGTCTATATTGATGAAGCGGATGGAGAGGCTATCTTCGGATAGGTGGCGCGATTACATTTTGGAGTTGAGTGATACTCAATTAATAGAGCGCACGCTGGGCGGCGAGACGGAGGCATTCAACCTGCTTGTTCACCGGTGGGAGCGGCACATATACGGACTGACGCTTCGCATGCTGGGCCGCGATGAGGAGGCGAGAGACGCAACGCAGGAGACCTTCCTCAGCGCTTACCGCAACCTCTCGAAGTTCAGGGGCGAGGCGAAGTTTTCATCCTGGATATATCGGATCGCGCTCAACATCTGCAACACGAAGCTCAGAGGGCGGCCACGCGGCGCTATGTCGCTTGACGTCGAGCGGGAAGAGAACGGGTTCGAGGTTGCTGCCGATAATACTGACCTTAGCAGCAGTATTCAGCAGGAGCAGATTGCCCGTCACGTCCGCCGCGCGTTGCAGGGGCTTCCTCCGGAGATGCGACAGGTTATCATAATGAAAGAGTACGAGGGGCTGAAGTTCTCGGAGATCGCCGAGATACTCGGCATACCCCTCTCGACCGTCAAGACCCGCATGTACACGGGGCTTGCGGAGCTGAGAAAAAGACTCGATCACCTGCGCGAAGCGGTCTGATGGTTTGATCGAAAGTGAGCGGTGAAGAAATGAAGCACACAGATGACACCCATGATTGCCCGATGCGCGAATCGCTCGTCGCCTATCTCTATAACGAAGCGACGCCGGAAGAGAGCAGGATTATCAATTCGCATCTGAGCGAGTGCGCGGCGTGCAAACAGGAGATGGCAGTCTTCGAGCGAGTGCGCGGCATGCTGCAACAATGGCAGCTTGACGATCTGCCGGTCGTGCGCGTCGAGACTTCTCCCGCGCGGAAGCGGTCCGCGCTCGAATCGCTAAAAGATCTGCTCGCCGTCATGCCGGTGTGGGCGAAACTCCTGGGCGCAATGGCGACGGTTATGATAGTGCTGGCAGTGCTCGGGACCGAAGTGAGCATAGACGGCAGCGGTTTCCGCATGCGGACCGACATACTGCGGGCCGCGGGGAGCGCGCCTGTCGTTCAGGAAGCTTCTGAGACCGATGTCGAGCAGTTGCGCGCTGAGATGAAGACGTTTGTAAGCACTCTTATCGCCGAAAGCGAGCGCCAGCAGAAGGAGCAGTTGAAAGCGCAGCTCGTGAGCTTTGAGACTGAGCTTCAGACCATGCAGGCGGCAGATCTTGCGAGGCTTGCCGAGGCCGTTCAACGACAGCGGGCAAGGCTCAGCGTGATCGAGCGCGATATCGACCGGCGCGAAGGGTACGACCTGACCGATATACTCTTCAGCGAATTGAACGGCGTATCCGGCGAACGGAGCAGGGGCAGCGATTAATCTTCAGGAGCAGGTTCTTACAAGATACCGCAGCGCCTTTTGGCAATCGGCTGGGCAGAGCATCGCGCGATCATCAACCAGTGCGCGCATGATCGGCAGTGAATAGGGGAGAGTTCACCGCAGGTTGCACAGTTACCGGTCAGGGCGCTGCGGTCCTATTTCTGGTGACGTCGAAAACCTGACGCTCAGGAGCTTCCCTTACGCCACGCCACAGGCGGCACGCCGACGTGTCGTTTGAATGCCCGGTTGAAGGCCGCCTCCGATTCGTACCCGACGCGTTCAGCCACCTCAGCGATCGGAAGGCCCGCTTGAAGTATGAGATGTTTCGCCAACTGGATGCGCCAGCCGGTCAGGTATCTCATCGGCGCCTCGCCGGTCAACTCGGTAAACCGTTGAGCCAATCCGGAACGCGAGACCCCGACTTCGCGCGCCAGGTCCTCCACGGTCCATTGACGCTCAGGCCGGGCGTGCAGCAACCTCAGTGCCCGACCGACCTCAGGGTCCTTCACTCCCGCAAGCCAGCCCGTGTGCCCGGAAGGAAGTTGCTGTATATAACGCCTGAGTACCTCCACATATAGTAATTCGGTCAATCGAGCCAACATCGCGGAACTGCCCGGGTGCATCCCGTCAGCCTCCTCGATGGTGTGCCGCAGCGTACTGGCGAGCCAACCGTCTGCCTGGACCAGGATGACGCCTGGCCGTCCGGCCGTCTCTACTTCAGACGGCTCGCGCTGCCCGGCGCTATCCCGGCCACAGACACAGAGCATGGTCGGCAGCGCCCCAATCAACGGATTGAAGCGATGGTCGCAGTGAAGAAACCCGCAGACAAAACGCGTGGCTTCTCCGCCTCCGCCGTAGTCCAACTGCGGTATCTCCTCCGAGGGTTGGGACGGGAGCAGGGTGCTGATCGGCCGTGGCCTTGCGCCCATGTGACTGGTCATGACGTGCGGATCGCCATGCGGGAAGATGATGACGTCGCACGCTTCCATCCTGAGCGGGACGTGACCTTCTATAGAGACCCAGCACTGCCCCTCGACCAGCACGTGAAACAGCGCGATGCTCTCGGCACGCAGCCTCAGAGACCGAGCGAGCTGATCCGGAGGCGGGGATTCAACAGACCAGGGCGAGGAGAACCTGGCCGTGAAAAACACGGCGCTCGTCAGTCGAACCACGCGCAAGACATCGGAAAGGACATCCATGCGTTCTCGCTCCTTTCGGTCGCGGCCCTGATTCCAACAGATTTTGGCGTTTCAATCAATACTCCCGGAGCCTCAATCATAGATTCATTTATTCGATTCCTGGATACTCTTGCCACGACGAAGCGATACACCTCGTCGGAAGAAGACAGTTGACCGAAAGGAGGCTTTTTATGAATCAGCAGTACACGTATCAATCAGCACTTGCGACGGCGGAGGGCCTTCGCTGGCGCGTCGAGGATATCATCGGAGGAGACAAGCGGCTCGACTTTGCGAAGCCGTTCATTCCCGAGTCGCTGGCGCGGGCCGAACAGCTTTCATTCCTGACCTCGGACGAGAAGCGGGCGCTGAACCAGATCAGGGGGAATGCGTATCTGTGCATCTTCGGCCTCGTCGAAGAGTTCATCCTGCCCTTCGTCCTCGATCATGCGCGTCCGCAACTCCAGCCGGACGACTACCGCACGCGCGCCCTCTTACAGTTCGCCGGAGAGGAGGCCAAGCACATCCACCTGTTTAAGCGCTTCCGCGAGGATTTCGAGCGCGGCTTCGGCACCCCGTGCGCGGTCATAGGGCCGCCCGAGGAGATCGCCAGGGCCGTGCTTGCGCACGACCGGCTGGCCGTCGCGCTCGCGATCCTGCACATCGAGTGGATGACGCAACGCCATTACATTGACAGCGTTCGAGAAGACCGGCAACTCGACCCGCAGTTCAAGAGCCTGCTCAAGCATCACTGGATGGAGGAGGCGCAGCACTCCAAGCTCGACACGCTCATGATCGAGGCGCTGGCCGAAAGGCGTAGCGTCGGCGAGATCGAAGCGGCGGTCGAAGAGTACCTCGAGATCGGCGGCCTTATCGACGAGGGACTCAAGCAACAGGTCGATTTCGACCTCGATGCATTCACGCAGGCGACCGGACGCAGGTTGAACGAAGAGGAGAAGGATCAGTTCCACCGGGTGCAGCTTCAGGCGAACCGCTGGACCTATCTCGGCTCGGGCATGACCCACGAACGGTTCCTCGCGACGCTGGGGAGCCTCAGCCCGGCGGCGCGGAAGCGCGTCGAAGAGGTCGCGCCAGCTTTCTGCTGAGTCGGCGGTGCGGGGAAGCAGGGCGGAAATGGTCGGCCACAGGTCGAGCGAAAACAGGGTTCGTTGTAGCGGCTGCTTGATGTGGCCGCTGCGTATGAACCTCACGCCGGCGGCGCGACGGGTGCGGTCGCTCGGCACCCCTGCCTGCCCTGCGCGGTCGAAATCGTTTTCACGCAGTCGAGACTTCGACCGGGTTGCGCAGAGTTCCGAGGTTTTCAATCGTTACTTCAAAGACATCGCCCGGCTTGAGCAGGACCGGCGGCTTGCGGAATATGCCGACCCCTTCGGGCGTCCCTGTCGCTATGACATCGCCGGGCTCCATCGTTATGCCCTGCGAGATGTATGAGACCAGGTGAGGCACTTTGAAGATCATCTTGCCGGTGTTTGATGATTGCATAGTCTGACCGTTCAGACGGCCCTCGATCCTGAGCGCGTGCGCATCAGCGATCTCATCGCGCGTGGTGATGAAAGGGCCGAGCGGGGCGAAGCCGTCGAGCCCCTTGCCGCGCACCCACTGGCCATCGCCGAATTGCAGGTCGCGCGCGCTCACATCGTTGATAAGGGTATAGCCGAAGACGTAATCGAGGGCCTCTGCCTCGCTTACCCGTTTTGCCCGCCGTCCGATGACGACCGCAAGCTCCGCTTCATAGTCCACCTGAGAGCTTATCGAGGGAAGCACTATCGGCGCGTTGTGCGCGTTGAGAGAGTTGGGCAGCTTTGCGAAGATGAGCGGGGCGGCAGGCGGCGCCGCGCCCCCTTCGATCGCGTGATCGACGTAGTTGCGGCCAATCGCGAGAATCTTGCCGGGATAGACCGGCGGCAGAAATTCTATCGATTCGGGCGCAAAGCTTATCCGCTCATCTTTTATGATCCCGGCTGCTTGCGCGTGCTCGACGAGCGAAGCGATCTCGGCGAGAGAGTCAGCCTCGCGCTCGATGATGTCGAGCATATCTGAGACTTCAAGGAGCCAGCTTGCCGCCTCTCCTCCGGTCTGTTTGACGGCGCGGGCCAGCGCCGCGATGTCGATAATCCTTTCACCGAGGAGGAGGCCGAGCCGTCGCCCATCTAATGTCTTCGTCTTGAACTGTGCCAGTTTCATTCTCTTTTCTTCACCTTTAAATCCTGAATGTCTCTTCTGATGTGGGTCAGGCGATGTGCGCGCCTTGAGTCTCTACATAGACTGCGTAAAGAGACTGGCTTGCGGTCATAAACAGGCGGTTGCGTTTCGGGCCGCCGAAACAGACGTTGCTGCATATCTCCGGCAAGAGTATCTGCCCGATGCGCTGCCCGTCCAATGCGAAGATATGAACTCCGTCATAGCCTGCTCCGACCCAGCCTGCGCTTGCCCAGATATTGCCGTCCACATCTGCCCGTATGCCATCGGCCACGCCTGCGACCTCTCCATCTTTCATCCTGAGGCTCATCGAAGCGAACTCGCGGCCTCTGCTCAATCTGTTGCCGTCCGTCACATCCCATACCTTGATAATCTTGGGCGCCTGCGGGTAATGCGACGAGCCTGTCTCGGCCACATAGAGTCTTTTATAGTCGGGCGAGAAGCAGAGCCCGTTGGGCTTAAATATCTCGTCCGTGACCATATCAATCTTCGCGCTCTTAGGGTCTATGCGGTAGACGGCCTCCTTCAGATGCAGCTCGCCTTTGTCGCCCTCATACCTGCTAAGGTATCCGGGATCGGTAAACCATATCCCGCCGTCCGGGTGCACTACCGCGTCATTGGGCGCGTTGAAGGGCTTGCCCTGCCATTTGTCGGCAAGCACAGTGACCGCGCCGCTCGCCTCGTAGCGGACAACGCGGCGGGTGCCGTGCTCGCATGATATCTGGCGGCCTTCCCAATCGAACGTATTTCCGTTGCTGTGGTTGGCCGGGTTGCGGAAGATGCTGACGTGGCCATCCTCGGCAAGCCATCGATATTGAATGTTGTTAGGGATGTCGCTCCAGACCAGATAGCGTCCGACGCCGTTCCAGGCCGGGCCTTCGTTCCATAACGCGCCTGTGTGCAGCCGGAGGATCGGGGTATTGCCGATCTTATATCTGGCGAATCGCTTGTCGAGGACCAGTATGTCCGGATCGGGATAACGCACAGGCGGAGCATCCTGTCCGTAGCTGCGACCCTGACCGAATGCAGCGGTCACGCTCGCAGCCGCCGCTGCTCCGGCGATAAACGCGCGGCGTCCGATGGTAGTCTTATCGTCCAGGTCGGTTCTCTTCCGTTTCATCCCTACGGTTTTATCATCGCTTTTCTCGTAGTGAAAGCAAATTGTTCGGCTACCTTTCAAAAACCGCCGGTTGTATCATAAAACCTGGGGCGGACGGACAGGTTTTTATGGACTATGCGCCTCGTCAGACCGCTTCTTTAAAGAAAACCGAGGCTGAACGATATGTCTGATACGCAATTGATAAGCTGTCCCGCCTGCGGCGCGACCAACCGGGTGCCGCGAGAAAAGATCGAGCAGAAGCTTCTGCCCGTATGCGGGCGGTGCAAGACGCCTCTGCCTATCCAGAACAAGCCGGTGACGGTGACCGATGCCACGTTCGCTGCTGAAGTCGAGCGCTCGCCGCTGCCCGTGCTGCTCGACGCGTGGGCGCCCTGGTGCGGGCCGTGCCGTATAGTTGCGCCGGTGGTGGATCAGCTCGCGGCAGAGATGGCAGGTCGCGTGCGAGTGGCGAAGCTCAATGTCGACGAGAACCCGTCGACGGCTGCGCGCTTCAACATTCGCAGCATACCGACCCTGCTGATTTTTAAAGAAGGCCGCGAGCTGGACCGCATCATAGGCGCGCAGCCCAAATCAGAGATAGCGCGGCGGCTGAGACAGGTAACAGGCTGAAAGCAAGGGCCGATCAGCGCCCGGAGTCTACACCATCGTCGTGGTTTTGAAGAGGTGGTGCTAAAAACGTAATGCTCGGCTGTGTGAGAACCATTTC
>DASTET010000596.1:0-3831 GCA_035709445.1 Blastocatellia bacterium
TTCCGTAGTTGATGGGCGCATAGAATCGACCGGCCACGAGCGGGCGGCGCTCGCTCCAGCGCTTGCGGTGATGAAGCGGCTGGGACTTTATACCCTCGGCGGCTACAGGGTGCGCGGGCAGGTGCTGGCGCTTGTCGAGCATCATTGGAAACCCGAACAGTTCTACGATGATCGCGACCGTGTGAGCGACGGCGACTTTCGCCGTCTAGCGCTAGAAGTCGATATGGACCTTCTGTATCGCCTGGCAAAAGCCGACGCGCTGGCTCGGGGTGATGACTCATCCGCATCGAAGCCTGACTGGTTCATCGAGAGAGTCCGCGCGCTTGGCATAGAACACGGCGCGCCCGACCCGTTGCTCAAAGGTCGCCACCTGATCGAGGCGGGCTTCGAGCCCGGCCCGAGGATGGGCGAAGTACTCCGCCTCGTTTACGAGATGCAGCTCGACGGGAAGATCTCTGACCTCGAAGAAGCCCTCTCCGCCGCCCGAAATCTTGGCAACGGTCAGCCTTGAAAGACCACTTTATGCTTTATCCTTTAAAACCTATTGACAGCTATTGCTATTGGCTATATTCTTGCGGTACGGAACAAAATGAAATTCATTTTCATTTTGGCCCTAGTAAGGTTGAATCGATTTATATGAAGAAGAGGGAATGATTATATGAGCTTACTTGATGCGCCTCTCAATACGTTATGTCGAATAGAGGGATTGGAAGGTCCGGAAGAAGAGTGTCGCCGGTTGCTTGATCTGGGGCTCACGCCGGGCGAAGAGATGGCTGTGGTGCAATCGGTCCCGCTGGGTGATCCGCTGGTGGTTATGGTGCGGGGCATGCGACTTGCACTCAGAAGGCGCGAAGCAGCCTGGATTAGAGTTCGGTAGTGGAAACAAGCCCCGTAAAAGTAGCTCCTCCCCGTGCAAGACCGGACCAGGAAGGTAGAGAGCCACAGAAGGCTGAAAAGAAGCCGCTGACGGCCTGTCTGGCCGGGGTCCCAAACGCTGGCAAGACCGCGCTGATGAACGCCCTGACCGGAGGCGGGTTTCAAACGGCGAATTATCCCGGCGTGACCGTCACGCTTTCACGCGGCAAGAGCCTTCCCCAGTTCGGCCCTGAGATCAACCTCGTAGACCTGCCCGGTGTTCACAGCGCAGTAGCCCCTTCGCCCGAAGAAGAATTATCCTGCCGGGTGCTTGAAGGCCGCCACAATTCAATCCAGCCTGACGCGCTCATAGTGGTCGTCGACGCGACCCAGCTTGAGCGCCATCTGAAGTTCGCTTCGTTTGTCGCGCGTCGCGGAAAGCCGGTTGTCATCGCGCTGACGATGATGGACCTGCTTGCAAAGAGCAACGAGTCGATCAACGTAGCCAGGCTCTCTTCTGCGCTCGGCGTTCCCGTCATTCCCGTTGATGGCCGGACCGGCTGGGGTGTGGGCGAGCTTATGAGCGAAGTGCATCGAACGCTTGCAACCCCGCACACGGGGCCAAGCGCGCTGGCCAATGTCCCTGAAGAGACTGTCGAGGCTTACCGTTTTATAAGCGCGTTGCTTGTCGAGAGCGGCGCGATAAGAAAGAGCAGGCCGCTGTTGATCGCTCAGCAGTCGGTCACCGCCCGCGTGGACCGCGTGGTGCTCCATCGCTATCTGGGGTTTCCGATCTTTTTCGCGATACTTGGCGGTCTGTTCGCTTCGATCTTCTGGGCCGCGCAACCATTTATGGACCTGATCGAGCTTGGTTTCGCAGAGGCCGGCCGTCTCGCGCTCGCGCTTATGCCCGAAGGGGTGCTTTCGAGGTTTCTGGCCGAGGGGCTTATCGGCGGGGTCGGCGCGGTGGCAGTATTCTTTCCTCAGATCATAATCCTCTTTTTCCTGATGACTCTGCTGGAAGATTCGGGCTACCTGTCGCGGGGCGCGGCGCTTGTCGACAGACCGCTCTCATATCTCGGACTGCACGGGCGGTCGTTCGTGCCGATGCTTTCAGGGTTCGCCTGCGCGATACCTGCGGTGCTCGCCGCGCGTACCATCCCGTCCAGGCGGGAGCGGTTGCTTACGATATGGATAATCCCGTTGATGAGTTGCAGCGCGCGGCTCCCGGTCTATGCGCTGTTGCTTGCGGCGCTGTTGCCCGGCGAGGCGGGAAAAGCAGGGCTGGCGCTTTCGGCCATATACGTTGCGAGCCTGCTGGCAGGAGCGTTGACCGCCGGGTTGATAAGCCGTTTCGTGTTTCGCAAGAAGGCTTCTTCTATGCTTGCGATGGAGATGCCGGTGTATCGAAGGCCGCTCCTGAAGCCCACGATGAGGATGACCTGGACGCGCTCGTCGGCATATCTAAAGAAAGCCGGGATGCCGATCATCCTGATCTCGGCCTTTCTCTGGCTGCTTTCGAATTTCGGGCTCGGGTCGCGGCATCCTGCCGGCCCCGAAGGCGAGCCTCGTTCGTTCATATCGCAGAGCGACCTGGACCATTCCTTCGCCGCCGATCTCGGCCAGGGCATGGAACCGGCGTTGCGCCCGATGGGCGTCGACTGGCGGGTCGGGGTCGGGTTGATCTCGGCCTTCGCCGCTCGCGAAGTCTTCGTCTCAACTATGGCGATAGTCTTTCACGTAGCCGAAGAAGACCAGGCCGAACAGACCGGGCTGCTCGAAAATCTTCGGACGGCAACCTTCGCGGGCACGCAAAAGCCCGTCTTCACGACTTCGAGCATAATCGGGCTTATAGTCTTCTTCTTCTTCTCGCTTCAATGCCTGTCTACGGTCTCAGTCATACGATCCGAAATCGGCTCGTGGCGGGTTGCCGGGCTGCAACTCCTCTTTTACACGGGCCTCGGATACCTTCTCGCTTCCGCAGCGGTTCAGGGCCTGCGCTTCTTCGGCGTTGAATAAGCCGGACGGGTCTAGACTTCTTTCTTTCACAGGTCTAACATGGCGACGATCAGGTGAGCGGGAGAGCATTGGTGGAGAGTTTGATCATCAACTATCTTCTACCCGGCTGGCGGCGCATCCTTGTAGAAGCTGATCGGTTGTGGATTGTTTGAGTTCCTGGAGGTTGTAAGGACCATAAGCTGATGCTGTCAGTGCTTTCCATCAGCTGGAGTGTTTGATGGAGGAAAAATTAGCCGCAGTCTCAGGCGAAGAACCAGGAGGACTTCAAAATGAAGGACCGCATCAAATGGATTTTAGTCGGGGTTGGGTTTACGTTCGGGCTACAGGTGATAATCTCGCTGATATACACCGGCATCGCCTTCAGCGCCGCTCGCAGTGAAACGGGTGTGCCGCAGGAATCGATATCGGTGCTCGTGATCGGCATCGCGCTCGGCGCGTTCCTGATCGGCGGGTTCATCGTCGGCTGGATGAGTGAAGAACTGCGCATAGTCGAGGCGTTGATCGTGGCTATCATGACGCTCGTGCTGAGCGCGCTGATCTATATGGTCCTGCCCGAAGGGAATAAGGCGCAGTTTTTGACCGGATGGCTGGTCGGCGATATAGCGAGGCACGCGGGCCTGGGCGTCGTATTCATTATTCTCGCGCTGGTGGCGGCTGCCGTAGGCAATTACATGGGATGGCACGTGAAGGTGCCTCAAGAAGGGGTGATCGACCGCGTGGCGCTTTTGATAGGTCTGATCGGCGCTGTCGTGGGGCCGTTTGCGCTGCTGGCCATGGGCGGGCGCAATACGGGCAATCAGCCTGAACTGCCCTGGTATTTCCTCGTCATAGTCCTGGTGCTGCTGCTGGTGATAGTCGGCGTAGGGTTCGTGATGTTCACCCGCGAGTCGCACTATGACGAAGAGATTTCCATAAGCCCTGAAACCCGCAGGGAACAGCAATGACCAGGTGTCAGGA
>DASTET010000597.1:0-4175 GCA_035709445.1 Blastocatellia bacterium
AAGCTCGCGCCAGGTAGTCTGGCTGTGGAAGTTCATGGGTATCCCGCTGTCGGTCCCTATCAGCACGACCACGCCCGATTCCACAAGCTGCTGGAATTTTCTTTTGAGCGTGGGCCTGCGGTTCGGCGTGATCTGGTAATAGGGGAGGCGGTCCAGATTCTTGAGCGACGCTTTGATGTCGGCGATGATCGCATCCGTAAGCCCGACCTTCCACGAAGGATCGTCAAGCGCTTCGGGGTTGTCGCGCAGGTATTCGTAATTGAGCAGCCCCTCGACGGTCGGGGTCCAGAAGAGCGGGCCGAGGCTCATCTTGGCGGTCCGCTCGCGCAGCATAGCTATCACGTCGGGCGGGTACTCGGGAGCGGCGGCCAGCCCCGTGTGCTCAAAACAGTCGACGCCTGCGGCGAGCCCCCGGCGAATCTCTTCCGGCCGGTGCGAATGAGCGACCACGGTGAGCCTGTGTTTGTGAGCCTCATCGACTACGGCCTGCACTTCTTCCATAGTCATCTGGTCTTGATCGATGAGCTTGATGCAATCGACACGGGCCTCGGCGAGACGGCGCACTTTCGCGCGCGCGTCCGCTGCGCCTTTGACCCCCCATCGGAAAAGCTCGGTCCCGGGATAGGGCTCGTGCTGGATGAAAGGCCCTGAGACGTACATCGTCGGGCCGGGAATCTTGCCCGAGTTTATGCGGTCGCGCACGGCTATCGACGCCTCAAGCGGGCCGCCCAGGTCGCGGGCGCTCGTCACGCCCGCCATAAGAAGCTGCTTTGCGGAGGCGGGCATGATGACGGATTCGAACAGCGCCGGGTAGGTCTTGTCCCAGTGCGCATAATCGCTATGTCCGTTCAGCATAAGGTGGACGTGCATGTCCCAGAGGCCGGGCAGCACCGTCATGCCTTCCGTGGATATGATTTCAGCGCCCGCGGGGACCGCGAGTGTGCCCGCCTGCCCTACGGCTCTTATCCGCTCTCCATCGATGATCACTACGCTGTTAAAGACGGGCTTGCTGCCGAAGCCATCTATGAGCGTCCCGCCCACGAGCGCCTTTAAAGCCCTCGACTGCGCCTCCGAGGGCGGGGCGGGCGCAAGGACCGCGCAGATAATTATCCATAAGGCCATCGCTTGAACTGACGCATGGCAGCGTCGCAGAGCTTTCATCTCTCTCCTCCTGTTGTGGATTGCGGGGCAGAAGGAGGATAGACAGGATTTACGGGATAAACAAGCTGCTTTTCGGTCAATCCTGTTAATGCTGTCCTGTCAAATAGTGTTAAATTATCTGTGATATGCGCGAGCACCGAGACGAAATAGAAGTCTTCATCGAGTCCCTGCCGGACAGCGCGGTAGCGCAAGCCTTTTTAGAGAGGCTTGAAATCCTCCACCCGCGACAGGCCGCTCAGCTAAGGCGCAAGCCGATGCTGCTCGCCCGCGTGCTAACGCTCGCCTCTTACAGCCCGTTTCTGGGAGAGACGCTGCTCGCCCGCCCTGAGCACATCGACTGGCTTGAGCGCGAAGGCGAAGCGGCGTTTTCGCACGTCAAGACGACCGAGCAGATGTCCGAGGACCTCGCCCGTATGGTCACGCGAATGATGGACGAAGATACATCGACGCGGCTCTCGCGGTTCAAGCGCAGAGAGTTGCTTAGAATATACCTGCGCGATTGTCTTCAAATAGCCACGCTCGCCGAGGTTACCGAGGAGCTGTCGAACCTGGCCGATGTGATACTCGGCTACGCGCTGGCGCTTGCCGAGCAGGAGATGATCAACATCCACGGCGCTCCGCTCACAAGGGACGAGCGTGGCCGCATAACCAGCGCCGAATTCGCAATCGTCGCGCTCGGCAAGCTCGGGTGCCGCGAGCTGAACTACGCATCCGATATAGACCTGCTCTTTTTATACTCGGGGCAGGGCGAGACGGCAGGCCACGGGTCCGGGCGCGAACAGGTCATCTCGAACAAAGAGTTCTTCACAAGGGTCGCCAAGCGCGTCGTGCAGTTTATAGGCAGCAATACCGGGGAGGGAGTCGTCTACCGAATAGACCTGAGGCTCAGGCCGTACGGGCGCGACGGAGACATGGTGTGGGAGGCCGCGCACGCGGCGGATTACTATCGTAACAAGAGCGAGAACTGGGAGCGACAGGCGCTCATACGCGCGCGCGCCTCGGCTGGGAGCGATGCGCTCGTGGCGCGCTTTCTCGACTCCGTGCGTGATGTGGTGTTCGATCTGCGCGCGCTCCCCGATGCGATCTCCGGCGTTCGACGCGCAAAAGAGAAGATCGACCGCCGCGTGGCGTCTCAAACCGGCGGTTATAACGTCAAGCTCGGTCGCGGAGGCATCCGCGAGATAGAGTTCATCGCGCAGGCGCTACAACTCGCGCACGGCGGGCGCGAGCCGTGGGTGCGGTCGGCGCAGACGCTCATAGTGCTGGCGCGGCTTGCAGAAAAGGGATACCTCTCTGAATCGGAGCGCGCGCGATTGTCTTCGGCTTACACTTTTTTGCGGACCGTTGAGCACCGTTTGCAGATGGAGCACGGCGCGCAAACGCATCAACTCCCCGTATCGAACGAACGGCTTGAGCTTGTAGCGCGACGCTCGGGCTACGCGAATGTGGCGGACCCTGCCGCTGCTTTCCTTGAAGACCTGAGGCGGCACACATCAGCCGTTCGAGCCGTCTATCATCGCGTGTTCGATGAAAAGACGATGCGCGCAGGAGAGATCGAAACCGGTGATGTGCAGCTCGCAGTACATATACTCGATGATGAGACCGACCGGCTGTTGAACCGCGCGGCAGTTGCTATAGACAAATTGATGGCGAGCAGCAGCGAGCCGCGCTCGCTATCGACGAGCCGGTTGATCGCTTCTTCGCTTGCAGATTCGATAAACCCGCTGCGCTCGCTGCGCAACCTGGCGCAGTGGGCCGAATCGTTCGCCACTTATGAAGAAGAGCGACAACGCGCCGCAAGGAGTTTTCTGAGCGAAGCGCGCCTGCCTGAATTGCTTCGCCGGCTGACCGCGACGCTCAGCAGCCAGTACATCTCTCACGTACTGGTGTCACGCCCCGCGCTCGCAGAGCAGGTTGCGGCAGAAGCAGAGGCGCGCACGGCAGCAGATTTCATGCGCCTCCTGCGCGCGGCGATGGAGGAGTCGACGGGCGAATCGTCAAAGCCCGACGCGCTGCGCCGAGCATGGTATCGCTCGGTAGTCGATATAGGCTGCCGCGACATGATGGGGGCCGTTCGACGTGAACCTTATGATAAGACCTCCGCCCGTGAAAGGCTGCGCGCGAACAATCTCGAACAGACCTGGCTCGCCGAAGCGGCGCTCGGTCTGGCGGTTGAGATCGCGCTTTCTTCGCTCGGAATAAACGAAGCGCAAGCTAGCCCTCTGCCTTTTGCGGTGCTTGGGCTCGGTCGGCTCGGGCATACGGGGATGGATTACGGCTCCGACCTGGACCTGCTCGTAGTCTTCGACGACAGCGCGCCGTGGCCACCTCCCGGCATAGAGCTGATGGAAGGCGCGCGATGGGGCTCGCCCTCGGAGTTCTATGCGAAGTTCGTGGCCGAGCTTGTCAGGGTGCTCTCGTCGATTACGAGAGAAGGATTTCTATACCGCGTAGATTTAAGGCTCAGGCCGAACGGCCAGAGCGGGCCGCTGGCGCAGGGGCTTACGAGCCTGCTCGGCTATCTCAAAGAGCGCGCGTCGGCGTGGGAGCACTCGGCATACCTGAAGGCGCGCGAGGTTGCGGGTGATACAGAATTCCGCGGGTGCGTGCGGCGCGCGCTCTGCGATGCGATCTTTGACGCGGCGTCGGCGAACCCCTCGCTTAAAGAAGAGCTTGCCTCCATGAGAGAGCGGCTTGAGAAAGAGAAGGCGCGCGCGGGACGTCCCGACATAAAGTGGGGCCTGGGCGGAATGACCGATGTTTACTTCATTACGCGATACCTGCAACTGCGCGACCGCGTCTATTATCCGCCCGAACACGGCACTGTTCGGCTGATAGCGCGTCTCGGCGAGCGCGGCTCTCTGAGCCGTGAGGCGGCAGATGTGTTATTCGAGGGATACTTTTTTTTGAGACAACTCGATCATTGGATGCGGCTGCTGCTCGACCGGCCCACTTCTGTGATCCCGTCATCGGATATCTCGCTTCGAGACCTTGCCTGCGCGCTCCGGCTTTCC
>DASTET010000598.1:0-4605 GCA_035709445.1 Blastocatellia bacterium
ACCGTGGGCGTGGGTTACCGTTATAACGAGAACGTGGCGGAGAACCTCGGCATCAACACGTTCGATCTTCCCGAGCGCGCCTTCAATAGGTCGAGTAACGAGCATACGCTGAGGCTGTCGCTAACATCGATAGTGACCGAGCAGGCGGTCAACGAGATGCGCATACAGTTGAGCCGCGACAATTCCGGAAGCGCGGCCATCACGGACGCGCCGGCCCTCATCGTGCAGGATGCGTTCAGCGCGGGCGGAAATCAGGGTTCGCTCTTTGTTGACGAGACGGAAGACAGCTTCGATTTGACGAACAACCTGACCTACACCTACAAGAAGCACACGATCAAGGCGGGCATCAACGTCGAGGCGGAGAAGTACAAATACATCAACCGTTCGAATTTCGGTGGAACGTTCACCTTCGGGACCGATTTCGAGCGTGACGCGAGCGGCAACGTGATAACGGGGCCGGGCCAGGCGCCTGTGCCTATCAGCCCCTTTGAGACCTACAGGCGGGCGACGCTCGGGCTTGCGGGTTATCGCCCCTTGCAGTTTTCGATCAACCGGGGCGACCCGTTCGTGGGGTTCACGCAGTGGGAGACGGCATATTTCATTCACGACGACTGGCGGGCGTCCGACCGGCTGACGCTCTCTTACGGGGTGCGCCACGAGTTCCAGACGCAGTTGCAGGACAAGATTAATATCGCGCCGAGGTTCGGGCTGGCGTGGGTCCCGGATAAAAACAAGCGGGGCACGATCCGCGCGGGCGCGGGCATATTCTATGACAGGCTCAATTCCGGGACGACTTTCGACACGTTGAGAAACGACGGCATCCGCCAGCAACAGTTCGTCATTCAATCGCCGGACTTTTATCCGAACATACCGGACGACCTGACCGGCGCGACGCGACGGCAGCCGACGATCCGCATAAAAGCGGAAGACCTCAACGCGCCCTACTCGATCAACGCCACTGTGAGCTACGAGCGGCAGTTGCCCTGGAGGTTGTTCGGCTCGGTCGCATACTCGTGGTTTAGAGGAGTCCACCTTTTAAGGCTGCGTAACATCAACGCGCCGCTGCCCGGCTCTGAAGGGGCGGTCCGGCCTTTCCCGGACCAGGGGCCTATATACCAGTTTGAAGCGACGGGGCTGTCGAACCGGCACGAGATGAGGCTCTCGCTCAGGTCGAACATCAGCCGCCGCTTTACTATGTTCGGCAACTACACGCTCGGCCGCACGCGCAGCGACACGGACGGCGGCGGGAGCATACCCGTCGACTCGTACGATTTCACGGGCGAGTACGGGCGTTCGAGCCAGGACATACGCCACCAGCTATTCGTAGGCGGATCGTTCACGCTTCCCTGGAGCCTGCGAGTAAGCCCGTTCATCAACGTGCGTTCGGGCAGGCCGTTCAACATCGTGACCGGGCGCGACAACAACCGGGACACGACCGTCAACGACCGTCCGGCATTTGCCAGCGCCGGCGATCCGGGCGCGGTAGTGACCGAGTTCGGCGTCTTCAACCCGAACCCGCTTCCGGGCGATGAGATCATCCCGCGCAACTTCGGCCAGGGGCCGGGCTTCTGGAGCGTCAACACTAGCATCTCGAAGACGTTCGGGTTCGGGACCGTTCCCGGCAGCTTCCCTGCCCAGGCGGCAAACGGCGGAGGCCAGCAGGGACAGGACCAGAGGGCGCAGGCGCAGAATCAGCGCGGCCAGCGTGGCGGCCCCGGTGGAGGCGGGCCGCGCGGCGGCGGGATGCGCGGTGGAGGAGGAGGCGGCGGCGGACCGCGCGGCGGGTTCGGCGGGCCGGGAGGGTTCTTCGGCGAAAACCGCAGCAGGTACAACCTGACGCTGAGCATCAACGTGCGGAATCTGTTCAATAACACCAATTTCTCCGGGTTCAACAACGTGTTGACCTCGCCCGTGTTCGGCACGGCGAGCCGCGCGCTTGAGAGCCGCAGGATCGAAGCCGCGCTCAGATTCAATTTCTAACACGGACGCAAGAGGAGATATGAAGAAGCTATTTCAAACTTTAGTCTTGATAACAGTGATGGCCTTCGGCGCGGCGGTCGCCCGCGCCCAGGATGAGCAGCCCCCGATGCCGCAAGGCCCTCCGCAACGTGGCCAGGGCATGCGGATGCAGATGCCGTCGTTCGCCGACCTCGATAAGAACAAGGACAAGAAGATCAGCCGCGACGAGTTCCAGGGCCCGGCGCAGTTTTTCGACCGGCTCGATGAGAACAAAGACGGCGCAATCGATGAAGAAGAGTTCAACCGCATGCGCCAGCGAATGGATCGCGGCGGCGGCGGCCCGAACCTGGGCGAGCGGTTCTCGCGCTTTATGGACGCGGATAAGAACGGGTCCGTTTCGCGCGAAGAGTTCGCGCGGGTTACCCAGCTTTTTGACGCGCTCGATCAGGACAAGAACGGAGAGCTGACCCAGGAGGAGATGGCGAGGTTCTTTCAGGCGATGAGCGAGGTCCAGACGCAGGCGACAGGCGGAGTCGAGGTCAACAACCTGTTCACAAGGTTCGATAAGGACAAGGATGGCAAGCTCATCCAGGCCGAGATAGGCGACGAGCGCACGTTCAAGGCGCTCGATCTCAATAAGGACGGCTCGGTCACAAAAGAGGAAGCGGAAGAGGCGCTCAAAAAGCTCGAAGCCGCCCGCAAGGCCAAACAGCAGAACCCTCCACAGAATTGAGCCGGACCGCCGGACGCTCGGACAGGATTAACAGGACCAACATATCTGACCTGTTAATCCTGTCAATCCTCTCAATTCTTCCTTCATATGCTGAAAGCGATAATATTCGATTGCGACGGGGTGATAGCCGACACCGAGCCTCTACACATGGCCGCGTTGCAGAAAGTGCTGCTCGAAGAAGGCATAGGGCTGAGCAAAGAGGAGTATTACAGCCGGTATCTCGCCTACGATGACCGCGCATGCTTTTCAAAAGTGTTCGATCATCACGGTCATCAGCTCGACGAGCGGAAGCTTGTCGAGCTGATCGAGAGAAAGTCGCGTTATCTGGACCCGGTCATGCGCGCGTATCTCAAATTATTTCCCGGCGTGGCCGACTTTATAACCCGCGCGGCGCAGAGCTACAATCTGGCAATCGCGTCGGGGGCGCTCAGACGCGAGATCGATCTGGTGCTGGAGCACGGCGGAGTGAAGCGGTATTTCGACATAGTCATCAGCGCAGAAGACGTAGAGAGAAGCAAGCCTCACCCCGACCCGTTTCTGAAGGCGCTCTCTTCGCTCGCCGTCGGCGGGCTGGAGGGTCTTGAGCCCGCACAGTGCCTGGTGATAGAGGACTCGATACACGGCATACAGGCCGCGCACGCAGCAGGCATGCATTGTCTCGCGGTGACAAACTCCTATGACGAATCGCAGCTTGCCGAAGCCGACCGAATAGTGCCGAGCCTTGAGGGCCTTTCTTTGAAAGATGTCGAAACATGGTTTTCTCTCTCCTGATTCTTCAATCTGCGTATATCCGCGTTAATCTGCGGCAAATTTTTAAGTTTTACCTTTTACCTTTCGCCTAGTAATATAGTCCATAACCATAATGGGTTGAGGAAGGATAATAATGGCTCAGCCGATAATAGAGAGTCTGGCGCCGGGCGCAGGTGTAGAGGGAGGCGAGATCGTAATAACGTGCAGGGGGTTCGTCTTTTCGACATATGACCAGGCGCAGGTCAGGTTCGGGGGGATAGAGACCCGCCCGATCAGCGCATCTCCTACTCGCGTGATCGCGCCCGTCCCTTCGGGCGAATTGATCGGCGGCGGTCAGATAGAGATCACCGTCGAAACGAACGGGACGGCGAGCAACGGGTTCCCCTTCATCATAGGCTACAAGCTGGCCGATAACCTTCACCCGGTGGCCAATCCCGCTTACGACCGCGACAACGGAGCTATCTATACCACGCTATCGGGAACGCGCGGCCAGAAGGTCCCCATATCGGTTTACAAGATAACCCCTACCGGAGAGAGCGAGCCGTTCCTGACCGACGTAATCAACCCCACCTCCATTGCGTTCAGCCCTGACGGCGAGATGTACATAACCAGCCGGTACGACGGCTCGATCTATCACGCGACCCCGTTCAAAGAAGCGGAAGTATTCGCGCGCAATCTGGGAGTGGCCACAGGGATAGCATTTGATCACGACGGGCGGATGTTCGTCGGCGACCGCAGCGGCACCATCTACACAGTCAACGAGATAGGCGAGCCGACCACTTTTGCGACGCTTGAGCCGAGCGTTTCGGCCTATCATATGGCGTTCGGACCGGACGGCAACCTCTACGTTACGGGGCCGACCCTTTCGAGCTTCGATTCGATCCAGCGCATCAGCCGCGACGGCGAGGTGACTCGATTTTTCACAGGGCTCGGACGCCCGCAGGGTCTGGCATTCGACCGCAGCGGCAACCTCTATGTGGCCGCGAGCCGTCGCGGCCATCGCGGCGTTGTCCGAATCAGTCCCGACGCCGAGGCTGAAATGGTCGTTGCGGGAGTCTCGCTCGTCGGGCTCTGCTTCGACGATCAGGGCAACATGATACTTGCTTCGAACCGCGAGATTTATAGAGTACCGCTCGGGATCGAGGGCTACTGGCCGTTCTCAG
>DASTET010000599.1:0-3166 GCA_035709445.1 Blastocatellia bacterium
AAAGCCTTATACAGGTAAGCGCGCTAAAAGCGCGCTAAGGCTGACTGGCTAATCCGCAACCTAAAAGGGCTGGCCTATCTGCGCTGCGCGCAAGCCGCCTCAAGGCGGCTATGTAGTAACACCGAGATGATATCTTCTGGCTTCTCATTAATCCCCCAACTCGCTTGACGCGCGGAGTGTGCTCGCGGGTAGAATGTGCTTTCCTCAGTGGTAATCCTAAAAGAAAAATCTAAAAGGAGCATTGCTATGAGTACTAAAGGCAACTGGCGAACTTATGCGCTTGTGTGGCTGATGGTGATGGCTGTTTTGATATCCGCTCCACAAAGGGCTGCCCGCGCGCAGCAGCAGGAACAGAGCATCTTAAAAGGGATTCGCTGGCGCGAGATCGGCCCCTTTCGAGGCGGGCGCGTCACGGCGGTCGCAGGCGTCACCTCGCAACCTTTTGTCTATTACTTCGGCGCGACCGGAGGAGGAGTCTGGAAGACGACCGACGCCGGGATAAACTGGTTGCCCATATCGGATGAGCATTTCAAGACCGGCTCCGTAGGAGCGATAGGCGTGGCCGAATCCGATCCGAACGTGATTTATGTAGGCATGGGCGAATCGCCCATTCGCGGCAACGTCTCTCACGGCGACGGGATGTACAAATCTACAGACGCGGGAAAGACCTGGAAGCACACGGGTCTCGACGACACGCGGCACATCGGTCGTGTCCGCGTCCATCCGCGCAACCCCGATATAGTCTATGTCGCGGCGCTCGGCCATATCTTCGGGCCGAACGAGCAGCGCGGCGTCTTCCGCTCTACGGACGGCGGCAAGAACTGGCAGAAGGTGCTCTATAGAAGCAACAAGGCGGGCGCTATCGATCTTATTCTCGACCCGGCCAACCCGAATAATATCTATGCGGGTTTCTGGGAAGTCTTCCGCACGCCTTACAGCCTCGAAAGCGGCGGACCGGGCAGCGGGATACTCAAATCGACCGACGGCGGCGATACCTGGACCGATATCACTCGCAATCCCGGTCTGCCTCGCGGCACAGTAGGCAAAGTCGGCATAACCGTCTCACCCGTCAACCCCGACCGGCTGTGGGCGATAGTCGAGGCCGAAGACGGCGGCGTCTTCCGCACAGACAACGCGGGCCGCACCTGGATCAAAGTCAACGAGCAGCGCGCGCTCCGCCAGCGCGCATGGTATTACACGCGCATCTACGCCGACCCGCAGAATGTCGAAGGGGTCTATGTGCTCAACGTCGCCTTTTTCAAATCGAATGACGGCGGGCGAACATACACGACCATCGGCGTGCCGCACGGAGATAATCACGATCTGTGGATAGCGCCTAACGATTCGAATCGGATGATAAACTCGAACGACGGCGGCGCGAACGTCTCATTCAACGGGGGCCGGTCGTGGACCGAGCAGGACCAGCCGACGGCGCAGTTTTATCGCGTGGCCGTAGACAACGATTTCCCCTATAACATCTACGGCGCGCAGCAGGACAACTCAACGGTCAAGATTGCGAGCCGCACCGTAGACTTCGGGATAGACCGCACGCACTGGCACGATGTCGGAGGGTGCGAGTCCGGGTGGATAGCCCCGCATCCTAAAGACTCGAACATAGTCTTTGCCGGGTGTTACGGCGGCTTTATCTCGCGGTACGATCATCGGACGGGGCAGCTTCGCAATGTGAACGTCTGGCCCGATAACCCGATGGGCGCGGGCGCCGAGGCGATGAGGTATCGGTTCCAGTGGAATTTCCCTATACTCTTTTCGCCGCACGACCCGAACGTGCTTTACACGGCAGGCAACCGGCTCTTCAAATCTACTAATGAAGGCCATAGCTGGGAACCTATCAGCCCCGACCTCACGCGCGACGACAAATCGAAGCAAGGCCCTTCGGGCGGCCCCATAACGAAAGACAACACGAGCGTCGAATACTACTGCACGATCTTCGCGGTGATGGAATCGCCGCTTGAGAAAGGGACTATATGGACGGGCTCGGATGACGGGCTCGTATATGTCACGCGCGACGGCGGCAAGAACTGGGCCAACGTCACCCCGAAGGAGATGCCCGAGTGGATTCAGATAAATTCCGTGGAGGCCTCTCCGCACGACGCGGCGACTGCATACATAGCCGCCACTATGTACAAGTCTGACGACTTCAAGCCGTATCTCTACAAGACGAGCGATTACGGTAAGACGTGGAAGAAGATCACGAACGGGATAGCCGATACCGCATTCACTCGCGTCATCCGCGAAGACCCGAACCGCCGGGGTCTGCTTTATGCGGGGACCGAGACCGGTATGTACGTCTCCTTCGACGACGGCGAGCGATGGCACTCGCTTCAGATGAACCTGCCAGCAGTGCCCATAACCGATCTCGCGGTCCACAAGCGAGAAAAAGACCTCGTAGCCGCTACGCAAGGGCGCAGTTTCTGGGTGCTCGACGACCTGACCGTGCTCCATCAAATGGCGGACGCGGCCAATGCGGACGCTTATCTTTTCAAGCCCGAAGACGCTTATCGCATGCCGGGAGGGGGAGGGTTCTCAGTACCGGGCGCGACAATCGGGCAGAACCCGCCCGCTGGCGCGGTCATACACTATTACCTGAAGAACAAGCCGTCGGGCGAAGTTAAGCTTGAGATACTCGACGGCGCAGGCAAGGTCATAAGGACGCTCACAAGCCGCGCTGCCAGCGAAGGCGCGCAGGCTGCGCCTCAAGGCGGCCCGTTCGGCGGCGGCGGAGCGAGCCGCGCTCCGGCAGAGGCCGGGTTGAATCGATTCATCTGGGACCTGCGTTACCCTGACGCGACACGCTTTCCCGGTCTCATCATGTGGGCAGGCTCTACGCAGGGGCCGCGCGCCGTTCCGGGCAATTACCAGGTGAGGCTGAGCGTCGACGGGAAGACCCAGACCCAGACCTTCACGTTGAAAAAAGACCCGCGAATACCTACGACCGACGCCGAGTTCGCAAAGCAGTTCGACCTGTTGATAAAGATTCGCGACAAGGTGAGCGAAATGCACGACTCTATCATTCAGATTCGAGATGTGCGCAGGCAGGTCGAAGAGATAGCCGGGCGGTCGCGCGACAACAAGGCTGTCGCTGACGCGGCGAAGGCGCTCGGCGCGAAGCTGACGGCGGTCGAAGAAGAGCTTTACCAGACCAAGA
>DASTET010000600.1:0-3265 GCA_035709445.1 Blastocatellia bacterium
CTTGCGAAAGCCGTTTCGGGCTAGAGTCAGTTCACCAAATCTGCTCTTGCAGATCTCTTGAGCGCGATCGCCTGATCGATGATCGCGTTCCTGATTGTCTTGTTGCTCGTCACAAGCGCGAGGGCATCGAGCGCGGCGGCCTGTAAGAGCTTCAGTTGCGCCTCGGGGTGGAGCCCTCCGCAATCGAGGACCTCTTTCGCATCGTCGAGTTCGGCTATCGACAGCCGCAGCAGCTCTTGAGCCTGCCCAAAGCTGACGGCGTTCTTGGCCCGGTTCTCAAGGTCGACGGAAGAGCGGATGTTTTCGAGCGCGTTTATCACGCGCAGGAAGGCCGCGACCGCTACTATCTCGGTGGCTTCTAGTCTAATGCCGCCGGGCAGGGCCGCGCCGATGGGCGAGTTGTTGAACGAGTTGCTGTTATAGAAAGCGACAGCGCCCTCTATTGTCTCAATCGAGTTGTTATGGAAGAACGGCCCTGTGTCTGCCGCTTCCACCAGAACCGGCGTGTTGAAGGTGCCGTTTCCGAACCCGCCATCAGGTCTCAGGGCTGTTCCGAATCCCCCGTCGGGCGGGTTCTGGTTGGGCGGAACCAGGAGGTCAGCAGGCTGAGCAGGCTGCGCCTCGACGCCCGTGTCAAAGTTCGCGTTCGCGTTGACGTTCGTAGCCAGCGCCGGGTCAGGGGTTGATCCGCCAATAATTACGGCCTCAACAAGATCGCCCGCGCCAGCATTGAAGTGGCAGAGGAGGCATCTACCCGCTGCTACGTTGGGGTTTCCAACGAAGGGAGGGAGACCATCGCCTGGATTGTTGAATATATCCCGACCAAGCGACACGATCGGGTTCTTAAAGCTGAGCGCGCCCGGTCCCGCAAGTTTGATGTCGGCCTGTCGTCCGGTCGACTTCTGGAAGGCTTCCAGCGCATCCAACTGCGCAACCGTGGGCATTATGAAATCCGACCCCACCTGCCTGGCCAGCGTCTTCGGATAGTGCTGCGTGATCGCTCCGATGATGAACGATCTCAAGGTTCCGGCCAGCGCAGGCCCGCCTCCGGCTACGACCGGCGCGCCGTCGCCGCTCCAGCCCGTGCGCTCGTTCGGCGGAATGGTAGTTCCGTCAATGACGGCCGGGTTTAGCGTGTTGGGAATGAGCGCCAGCGTGTGCGGCACGCCTCTCATGACAAACTTGTTGGGCAGGTCGTCCAACCCGTCTACGTTCTCAAGGATCAATCCCAGATTCCTCATCAAGCGAGGGTTCTCGAAGTTCGCTGCCAGCGCGGGCTGCGTCTCGGCCACAAAGAGCGGGTCCTGGATCGGCAGCGTGGCAATGAACTCCGGGTCTATAGTCATATTGTTCTCTTCGCGGTGGCACGTGGCGCACGTCCGCCCGTTCCCCTCAAAGGTGTCGTTTAGAAAGCTCTGGCGGCCCGCCGTTATCAACTGTTCGAGCGGGGTCGCAGTGTTGGGGATGGGCCCTATCTGCGCCTCGGCTGTCGGCATCACAGCCGCCACGAGTTTTTCGATAAAGCTCTGTTCCGGCGCGGGCTCGCTCGCAGGCTGGAAATCGGCGAGCATTCCGAATTGCCCCTTCTGCTTGCTCCTGTAGAGACGCTGAAAGAGCGTCGTCGTACCGGCGAGCACCCTGTCTTCGACGGGGCTCTTCCCCGCGTGAGTGACAATTACGAGGTCGGGCTCGAACGAATCGAAGGCGTCGGGGCCGAGATCGGCTTCAAGCCTTGCGAGATCGCCGTTGTGGGTGAGGCCGCCTACCCGTAGCATCGTGTCGCTCTCATCGGGCAGGATGCTGCTCGTTGCGCTGTTATCGATGAGCCAGAGATCCCATCCTTGCGACTTCGAGAGCCTGTTGACTTCCACGGTCACCTTGCCCTCCACCCAGTCGAGCCGGACTTCGCCGTACGCGCTCTCTTCGGCGCCGGTCAACCCCTTCGCCGCGCTGATCGATAGCGTCATATTGCGGTCCGCCCCGCTCTTTTCATAGAGGACTTCCCACGCCTTGTAATTTGCCTCCAGCCCTTCGACCGTCCCAAGACCCGTCGACAGGGCCTTCCCCTCGCCGTCCGAGGTGACCTTGCTGCCGGTGAAAAATACGGGGAGAGCGACGGCTATCAAGGAATCCGATTGCAGCTAGCTTCAGTCTTCTTTGCTTCATTAGTTTCTTCTCCTTGAGGGCAGCCAAAATACAACCACCCGGGTTGTAAAGACACCTTCCCTTACTTGTCTCGGGGGATATGCATCACGGGCCAGACGGAGACTATCCTGACCCCGATGTCGAGGCTGTTTTTTGTGCTATAAGCGCCCGCTGGCGCAGGGCAAGTGTTTCAATTTCTGGGTTCGAGAATACGGGACATCGACCCACTTAAAGCTTCATCTGTTTCCGAAAGACAGGCAATACAAAGCGTGGGAATTGTCTGTCATTGACGACTGACCTGATCGGCTCGTTCCTATGATCCAGAATGCGGAGTGGTTATTATCACATTTTAAGCGCTTATAGCAAGAAAAAATCCTGGAACTATGGGTGCAATCGAGCCGGAACGCAGGGTGGCCGTGATAAAACCCACTAATAATATTTAGGAGGTCAATTCTCCCTGGCGCGGGCCGCCGTAGCCGTCAACAATTGCTCGATCAGCTTATGTCCTTTTGAGGCAGCCTTCATCAAAGCGGTGCGGCCCCCGTTATCCTCGGCGTTGAGGTCGGCGCCGTGTTCAAGCAGGGCGGCGGCCGATTCGAGGTGGCCTGCTTCGGCTGCGTGCATCAGCGGGGTCGTAGCGTCACCGGTCCGGGCGTTTACGTCCGCGCCGTGTTCGAGCAGCAGACGGAGGCTTTCGGTGTGTCCCTTGAAGGCAGCGCGATGCAGGGCAGTCCAGCCGTTTTCGTCCCTCTGGTCTATTTTCGCGCCTTTTTCGATAAGCGCCCTTGCGATGTCGCCGTGATCTTCCCAGACTGCGTAGATCAAGGCAGTCATGCCTTTATTGTCCTGCGCGGAGAGGTCAGCCCCTCCGGCGAGCAGCAGTTCTACGACCTCCTGGTGGCCCTTCCATGCGGCGTTCATAAGCGGCGTGCCGTTATACTTGTTCTTAGAGTCTATGTCGGCGCCCCGGTCGAGAAGCGCCCTCACTACGTCTCGCTGATTGGCAATCACCGCCGCCTCAAGCGCCGTCTGTCCCGAGCTGTTCTTCTTATCAGGGTCCATCCCCGCATCCAAAAAGAGGCTGACCGCAACGACGTTTCCCTGTCTTGCGCTCTCGACG
>DASTET010000601.1:0-3397 GCA_035709445.1 Blastocatellia bacterium
GGAAGGATGATGCTTCTGGCCGAGATTGCAGACCCTGACATTCCAACGGGAAGTGTGACAATCGTTGCCACTCATCTGGAAGCCCGCACAAAGCCTGAGAACCGCATCAAGCAACTGGAGGAGCTGCTCTCTCAGATCAAAGAGATCGATCACCCGGTTGTAGTCGCGGGCGATTTGAATACCTCGACAAACGATATGACGCCGACATCCATCAAGCGAGAGATAAAGAAGCGGATGGGCAGCGGCGACTTCTGGCTGAAGCAGGGTATCAAATACGCGACCGGAGTCGGCCTGTTGATGGATGTCGTTATCGGCGGAGTGAAGTTCAGCCGCACCAACGCAGACCCTACGGTTCGACACGTCTCTTTCGTAGCGCCAAACCCCGCAGCGGAGTTCTTCGATAAACTAAAGGATTATCGTTTCAAAGACGGGGGAGCTTTCGACTTCCGAGGCGACCGAAACCGATCTGCGGGCAGGCATACCGAGACGCTTGCAAACTCGAACGAGCGCGGCGGGAAAGGCTTCGTCACTACCTATGAGGTCGAAAGAACGATCGGCCCCGCCGGAAGATTCAAGCTCGACTGGATCTTTGTAAAGCCGGATGCGCTCACCGACCCTCATGACAGAGAGCAGCCCTACAGGTTTGCGCCGCATTTTGGCCAGACCCTCAAGAGCCTGAACTATAGCATCGAGGATCGAATCTCGGACCATAACCCGCTTGTTGTCGACCTGCCTCTGGGCGAACCGCCCATGGGCCGAAAGTGACGAAGATCAGGACGCAATCAATGAAAAATGATAAATGGAAAACGGAAAATGGAGAATGACGCCCTATCACAGGTTGTCCGCGCGACTACCATCATCGAAGCGCCCCGGCTCGCCCGCAGACTTGGCGTCGATCTCGTGATCGCAAGCGAGACGTTTCAGCATACGGGCAGCTTCAAGTTCCGCGCGGCCTACAACCTCGCTTCCCGGGTGGCCCAGAAGAAGATCATCACCGCTTCGTCGGGCAATTATGGCCAGGCGATGGTCTGTGCCTGCATGCTCCTCGGAAAGTCTTGCGTGGTCGTTATGCCTGATACATCGGCCCAGGTGAAGATCGATGCCGTGCGCGAGTACGGCGGCACGGTCGACCTCATCGACATCAGGACGAAGAGCCGGGCCGAGCGAGTCCGGGAGCTTGCAATCGCGCACCCCGATGCTTATGTGGCAAGCGCGTATGATGACCCGCTGGTTATCGAGGGCAATGCGAGCCTCGGCGCGGAGATAGCCGCGCTCGACCGCCAGATAGATTTCGTCGTGGCTCCCGTCGGCGGGGGCGGTCTCACTTCCGGGTTGATCAAAGGGATACGGAAATCGGGCAGGAGCATCAAGGTGATCGGCGCCGAGCCGCTGCTTGCAAACGATGGGGCCCGCTCGCTTGCGGCAGGCCATATCGTCGCAAACGAAAGCGAGCCTCAGACTATTGCCGACGGCGCGCGGACCGTGAGCTTAGGCGAGCATAACTGGGCGGTGCTCAGAGACGGGATTGCGAGAATTATCGAAGTCCCCGAAGAGAACATAAAGGAGGCCGTACGGCTTCTCTTTTTTCTGGCAAATCTGAAAGCCGAGCCGACGGGCGCGCTCTCGATAGGCGCGCTTCTAACCGATGCAGAGTATTTCCGAGACCGCTCGGTCTGTTGCGTGATCAGCGGAGGAAACGTCGACAGCGAGGTCTATAGCCGGATACTGGCGGGCGAATGAGAAAAACAGAAGGCCGTCATCTAGACGGCCTTCTGTTATGAGATTGCAGGCCGCGTCAAAAGATCCTGCGTTTGGTGGTCCGGTTTTTATACAGCCATATCCCGGTAGCCGCGCCCGCGCCGACCAGCGCTCCAACGACTGCTCCCTTCTTTCCCTTGACGATGCCGCCCGTGACCGCGCCCGCTCCCGCTCCCGCGCCAATGACGGTCGCCGCGCCTGCCGGGCTGTCCATCCAGCGATGGCGGCGCTCGTAATTGATTATGCCCGGCCCGTCGAAGAATGTTATGGCGCTATCGCCAAACCGGATGCCGTTTTTTCCTCGCTTGACGTATCTCTTGTATTCGCCATCGCGGCGGTCCTGCGAAAACGCCTCGGAAGGCGCGGCCAGCGCGCACAAAGATAGTATAAGCAGGAGACCAGCTAGCTTTTTCTTCATTCTATTCCTCCGGAGAATTGATGAGCGGTTCGTGTGAAGGCCGGGTGCATGCGTCCCGGCCACAGCCGGGATGATTAAGGCGAGGGTATAGGTTGCCTGCCCTGATAAAGAAAATAACTGAGCCGGGGGCGGCCCCCGGCTCAATTACAGCTTTTAGCGTTTTGGCTCGGATTGCGCGTCCGGCTCGAACCTGGAAAGGTTCTCTCGCTCCTGGTCTTCCCCTACTTGAAGCTCGGCCGGCTGCTGGGTCTCGTCGCTCGTCTTAGGGTACTCCTCGATATCATCCGACTTGCGGGCGTCACGGTCGTCCTTTCTCTTTTCCATTGGAAGGTCTCCTGCTGCTACCGTGTTTTTCTTCTCAACAGCGCCCTTGCATAATCTCTGTTCATACGGCTGATAAAGTCAAGGCTGATCTCCTTGGGACAGACGGCCTCGCACGAGCCGAGGACGGTGCAGCCTCCAAAGCCTTCCTCGTCCATCCGGTTCACCATGCTGAGCACGCGGAGGTCGCGCTCAACGCGGCCCTGCGGCAGCGTGTTGAGGTGGCCGATCTTGGCCGCGACAAAAAGCATTGCCGAAGCGTTCTTGCAGGCCGCCACGCACGCGCCGCAGGCGATGCAGGCCGCCGCGTCCATGGCCTGATCGGCATCCGGTTTCGGTATAGGTATGGCGTTGGCATCGGGCGCGCCGCCGGTCGAAACCGAGACATACCCTCCCGCCTCGATGATTCGATCAAACGAGCTTCGGTCGACTACAAGGTCTTTAATGACCGGAAAGGCGCGGGACCGCCACGGCTCTATGCTGAGGCGGTCGCCGTCTTTGAAGCTACGCATGTGCAGTTGGCAGGTGGTGGTCGCGCTGAGCGGCCCGTGCGCGACGCCGTTGATCATAAAGCCGCACATCCCGCATATCCCTTCGCGGCAATCGTGGTCGAACGCTATAGGGTCTTCGCCCTTCAGGGTCAGCTCTTCGTTGACTATGTCGAGCATCTCAAGAAAGGACATATCGGGCGTGATGTCCTTCGCCTCATACTCGACGAACTTTCCAGGGCTGTCAGCGTTTTTCTGCCGCCAGACACGTAACGTCAGGTTCATATCCCTCCTTAAAGTCTAGCAGTCTAGCGGGTCTAGCGCGTCTGGCGCGTCCCGCTCCTTATGGTGCTGATTACTTTGCATTATCTGATTTGAGCGATGTCTCTCATTAAAGCGACTCGCTAGACCC
>DASTET010000602.1:0-17582 GCA_035709445.1 Blastocatellia bacterium
CGAAAATGGAAGGTTTCAGTCTTAGCAAACAGGCGGGCGCGCTCGTGGCCGTGCTTCCACTGGCGCGGACATGAGCACGCTCTGCCAGCTTCGACAAATAAGGAAAATGTAAAAAGTAGAAAGGCAAAAGTAAGAGTCTGAATCCTGCATTCGGTCTCTCGCCTGCTTTTTCCCTTTTATTTTTCCTTTCCCAGGCAATTCTAGTTATCAAAAGTTACCCGATGGAGGAGAACATGAACCGAGGACGCTTGTTTGCGATCAGGCGGACGTGCGCGATAATGGTTGCTTTCGTCATGACGACGGCAACATTTGTTGCAACCGGGCGCGCGTCAGGTCCGCGCCCCGCGCCGCAGAAGAACTCTAAGTCTCGCGCCGCCGCCACGCAGCGCAATGACGAGGGCTACACGGCTAAGATCAGGGAACACACGACGGAGAAGTACTTTTTAACCGAGCTTGTCGACCACCTTCCGGCCTCCGACAAGGTCCCGACGCCTGAAAAAGTCCTCGGCTATGTCATCGGCACGCCAAACAGGCTCACTTATACGAAGGACCAGTACCGTTATTACCGCGAGCTTGAAAAGGCCACGCCGCGTGTCAGGGTCTTCAACGCGCCGGAACGCTCCGAAGAGGGCAAAGAACAGATTCTCGTGCTGGTAAGCGACGAGGCCAACCTCGCAAAGCTCGACCGGTACAAGGAGATCACCGCCAGGCTCGCCGACCCGCGCAGGATAAACGATGCGGAGGCGCAGGCGCTCATCGGCGAGGGCAAGGCGTTCTACTGGGCTTCGGGCGCGATCCATTCGCCGGAGACCGGCTCGCCCGAGATGCTCATGGAGATGGCTTACCGGCTCGCCGTAGAGGATACGCCCTTCATCGAAGCCATCCGCAAGAATGTCATCGTGATGATCACGCCCACGCTCGAAGTCGACGGGCGCGACCGCATGGTGGATGTCTATAACTACCGCAAGGCGAACCCCAACAAGCAGGCGCCGAGCCTGCTCTACTGGGGCAAGTACGTCGCCCACGACAACAACCGCGACGGGCTGGGGATGGCGCTCGCTCTCACGCGGAATATGATGAAGACCTTTCTTGAGTACCACCCGCAGGTGCTGCACGACCTGCACGAGTCGGTCCCGTTCCTCTACACTTCGACCGGGACTGGCCCGTACAATGCCTGGCTCGACCCGCTGGTCGTCGACGAATGGCACGCGCTCGCTTATCACGAGATAGAGGAGATGACCAAGCGCGGGGTGCCCGGCGTGTGGACGCACGGTTTTTATGATGGATGGGCCCCGAACTATATGTTCTACGTCGCCAACGGGCACAATTCGATAGGCCGGTTTTACGAGACGTTCGGCAACGGCGGCGCGGACACCCGCGAGCGTACCGTGGGCGCGCAATCGCAGCGCGCGTGGTTCCGCCCGAACCCGCCGCTCCCGCGCGTGAACTGGTCGCTGCGCAATAACGTCAACATGCAGCAGTCGGCCATTCTGTTCGCCATGAACAAGGTGGCCAACGACAAGGACCGTTTCCTGAACAACTTTTACATAAAGAGCAAACGCAGCATTGCCAAGCCCGCAAACGAAGGCCCGGCTGCCTATGTCATACCGGGCGACACTTCGCGCCCGGTCGAGGCCGCAGATATGGTCAACCTGCTCCGCTTGATGGGCGTCGAAGTCCACAAGGCGACAAGAGAGTTCACCGTAAAAGGGCAGAAGTACCCGGCGGACTCTTACATCATCCGGATGGACCAGCCTTATTCGCGCATGGCCGATATGCTGATGGACACGCAGTATTACAACGTGAACGACCCGCGACCTTATGACGACACGGGCTGGACACTCGGCGCGCTCAGAAACGTCAAGACCGTTCGCGTAACCGACACGAGCGTGCTCCAGACGCCTATGGTCATGCTCACGAGCGATGCGAAGGTGCGAGGCAGGATAGCCGGGTCGGCCGCCGCCGGTTATATCATCAACCACAATACTGACAATACTCTTATGACTCTTCGTTACAGGCTCAAGGACGTAAAGATGAGCGCGGCTGAAGAGCCGTTCAAGTCTGGCGATCAGTCTTTCAACGCGGGCTCGTTCGTAATCAAGTCCGATGGCAACCCCGCGGACCTGCGCCAGCGGCTCGAAGCGGCGGCCACAGAGCTTGGCCTCACGGCGCACGCCTTCGACAAGCCGCCCACGGTGAAGATGCACGACGTCTCGGTCCCTCGCATCGCGATCGTTCACACCTGGACCAACACGCAGAACGAAGGATGGTATCGCATAGAGTTCGACCGGCTGCAAATCCCTTACTCGTACATCTCGGTGCACACGATTCGCGACACGCCCAACCTGCGGGATAAATACGATGTGTTGATATTCCCTCCCGTAAACGGCACCGCGCAATCGATAGTAAACGGGCTGCCGATGCGCGGCGACCCGATACCGTGGAAGCAGTCGGAGCTTACGCCGAACATGGGTTTCTCGCCCGATCAGACCGACGACATGCGGGGCGGCATAGAGCTGCGCGGCATGATGCACCTTCAGAAGTTCATCGAAGAGGGCGGGCTCTTCGTGACTATCACGAACATCTCGAATGTACCCATCGACTACGGCATAACGACAGGCGTGACGATTCAGCCGTCGCAGCAGTTGCAGGCGCGCGGCTCCATTTTTAACGCCACATTCTCCGACCGCAAAAGCCCTATAGCCTACGGCTATGACGAATCGCTTCAGATTTATTTCAGCCAGGCCCCGCTGTTTCAGGTGAGCGCCGTGCCGGGCGGGTTCGGAGGCGGCGGCGGAGGCGGCGGTGGCGGTCAGCAGACGGGCAGGCCGTCGGGTCGCGGGTCAGCTTCGGACCCCGATATCATCCAGGGCATGCCGCAGGCGGCGCCGAGGCAGGAGGATTCGAGACAGGGCGAAGACGGAATAAGCCAGGAGATGCGGCAGGCGCTCGGCCCGATGATCCCGCCCGTCTCTATGCGACCGCGCGTCGTGCTCAGGTTCGCTTCGGAGGAAAAGAACCTTCTCGTAAGCGGCATGCTCGCAGGAGGAAGGGAACTGGCCGGGCGACCGGCGATAGTCGACGTGCCCGTGGGCAAAGGTCACGTCGTGATGTTTGCGACCAATCCTATGTGGCGGCACCAGACGCAGGGAGCATTCTTCCTGCTCTTTAATGCTGCGCTACACTATGACCACCTGGGCGTAGGCCGCGCAGAGCCGGGCGCCGGCCCGCAGCCCGCGCCTTCCGATGATGACGACCAGTAGATTATTCGAAGGGAGAGAAGCCACAATTTAGTGAGGCTTCTCTCCCGATCTTTATAATGTGGCGAGCAGTTGTTCGGCGTGCTCGCGAGGGTTTACCTTCTCGTGCGCCTGAGCTATGCGCCCTTCGGTGTCGATGACGTAGGTTATGCGGCGGGGAGCGCCAGCCGTAGGCTCGTCGCACGCGCCATAGGCCAGACCTATCTTTCTATCGGTATCACAGAGCAGGCGGAAGGGAAAATCGTACTTTTCGGCGAAGGCGCGGTTTTTCTTTTCGCTGTCGAAACTGATTCCGAGCACTTCTACGTTCTTGTCGGCGTATTGTTGGATTCGATCACGGAACCCAATCCCTTCTATCGTTCAGCCAGGCGTGTCCGCCCTGGGATAAAACCACAGCACGACGTTGCGCCCGCGCAGATCGCTGAGCCGCACTTCTTCGCCGGTGTGCGCCCTCACGGCGAAATCCGGGGCCTTCTCTCCGACTTTTAACATAATCTTATCTCCTTAGAAGTCTAGCGAGTCTAGCGAGTCGAGAGTCTAGCGAGTCCCGCTCCCCACGGTGCTGATTATCTAGCATCGCCTCATTTATGCGATGTCTGTCATCAAAGGAACTCGCTAGACTCTCGACTCGCTAGACTCGCCAGACAGTCTTATGTAGGTGAGCAGGCCTTTTGCGGCGAGCTTACCTTTATGGTCGAAGACATCGCAGTCGGCAACGACGATCCGGCGTCCGTCGCGCAGCAGCCGTGCCTCGGCAACCGCGCGGCCTTCGCGGATCGCCGACAGGTAGTTGACCTTCATCTCGACCGTGGTGAATCGGTCCTGGGGCTCGCTCACGGTGACAATCGCAAACGCCACAGCCGTATCGATGAGGCTTGCGATTGCGCCGCCGTGCATAACCCCTGCAAGTTGCAGGAGGTCGCGCCGCACCTCGACGCTCAGCCGGGCGCGACCCGGCTCAAGCGTATCGATCTCGATTCCGAGCATCCGGGGGAAATGGTTGATCTCGAATTTCTCGCGGATGGCTTTCTCTCGTTCGGGTGTTATTTCCATTATCGTTTCGCTGTCTTTCTTTTCCTCTTAGTCTTGCCTTTTGCGGCTGTGCGCCTGGTTGCAGGCGACCATTGATAGACGCTCAGGTCGCAGCGGCCCCGCTCGTCGAAGACTACGCCCTCGGCTTCGAGCAGCAGGCGCTGGAGGTCTGGCTCGTGCAGAATCACGCGCCCCGTTGATATCGAGCCGCGCGAGTTGATGACCCGGTGCCAGGGGATATTTCGCTCGTCCTGAGGCGTGGCGTGCATGGCCCACCCGACAAGTCGCGGGCTGTAGCGGTCTTCGAGCAGCCGCGCGATCTGCCCATAGGTCATCACGCGCCCGCGCGGTATGCGAAGCACGAGTCGGTAAATCTTCTCGAACACCTTTTCGTATCCAGCAGGTTTCATCAATAGAGGCTGGGCGGCTTGACGCCGGCAAGTCTGAGATAGGTGAACAACTGCCCGCGATGATGAATCTCGTGCTCGGTCAATACGTGAAGCAGCACCCGGCGCGGCATCTTGCGCCCGAAGGCTTCTATCTCTTCGTCGACCTGTTCGGGAGTGAGCCTCGACACCTCCTCGGCCAGTTGCTCGTGGTTTGTATCAAAGGTCTTGACTATCTCTTCGACGCTTGAGTTTGAAAAGTCAAGCTCGGCTTTCTGCATAGAGCCTGCGAGCGCAGTCCGGGCAAGCGACAGCTCAGCCTCTGGTATGTGCGTGATCAGCTCCCTGAGCGTGAACATCCCCTCGGCGGGCCGCCACTCAAGCTTATCCGGCGGCGCAGCCGCTATCACACGGGCCGTCTGTTTATGAATGCGGTTCCAACTGCTTACGAAGCTTTGGATCTGCATACTTCTCTCCTTTCTTGAAAGCTGTAAGGTAAGACCAGACGGCTATTATGCTTCGCTAAAGGGCGGGCTGCAAGAAGGAAGCCCCGGTTCATTCCGAAAGATGACAAATGGAGAATGGAAAATGTATATGTTTCCCGCCTCCTTTTTGTCTCTATGCGATGGCAAATTGCGTCGACCGGGCTCGATCGTCGCGTGCGGGTCGGTTAAAACTCCGTTTCCGCCGAAGGCGCCTCCCTGCTTTAGGGGATGGCAGAAAATGTTAAGTGACGCATTTTGTCAGCAGGAGCTAACGTAATTTGTTAATAAAGGCTGGCCGCGCGTCTTTCAACATTGAAAGTTATTTCTTAAGGCTCGTGTTGTAATCTTAAATTACAAAAGCGCATGACCGGTTCAGCGCCATGCCTGGCCCGGCGATGGCACGACCATTGCCTAATCAAGCCGTGGTTCTAGCAGTTCGACAGTTTGAATAAGAAACCTCTTCTGCTCAGAGCAACTGCGGGATGCAGAACTAACAGCGGAGAATGGAAGGGAGGATGGGGGCCCTGCCTTCCATTCGACGCAAACTTTTAGCAGCACACATCGAGCAGACCTGAGAATATCAAAGAAGCACTAAGAGAAGCGACAGACAGAACGATAGATTTAAGTTCAGGCGTAAAGGCACAAGGGGGCGTGGCTTTACACCGGAACTTGAGGGGGCCGCTGACGGACGAAAGTTGTCAGCGGCTTATATTTTTTGGTCCTTTCCATTGCTTGACACTCCCATGAGCGCTCTATATGCTCACCCTTCAAACCTCATCATTTACTGATAGGCTTAAACCGTCCTGATAAGAGAGGAGAAAGCGTGATGCCGAAGAGAGTGTTGGCCTTCGCCAACGAAGAGCAAGTGAAGTTCATCGACCTGAGATTTACGGACCTGCCGGGGAGCTGGCACCATCTGACGATTCCCATAGGCCAGCTTAATGAGGCCACGTTCGAGAGCGGTATCGGCTTTGACGCTTCATCGCTGCGCGGGTGGGCCACGATTAACGAATCCGATATGTTATTGATCCCGGACCCTACGCGGTTCTGGATCGATCCATTCTACGAAGAGCCGACGCTATGTCTGTTCGCCAACGCCGTCGACCCGATGACGAAGGAAGGCTACGATCTCGATCCGCGCTCGGTAGCAGCGAGGGCCGAAAGCTATCTGCGCTTCACCGGCATCGCCGACGCCTGTTACTTCGGCCCCGAAGCCGAGTTCTTTATATTCGATCAGGTGAGCTATCACAATGATGTCAACAGCGCCGGTTACCGCTTCGACTCCTCGGAAGGCATATGGAATTCCGGTCGCGAAGAAGACAACCTCGGCTATCGGGTCCGCCATAAAGAAGGATATGTTCCGCTCCCGCCCGTAGATTCGCTCCACGACCTGCGCTCGGACATAGTGCAGAACCTCCAATCGGTCGGCATAGAGCCTGAGATGCACCATCACGAAGTGGCGAGCGGCGGCCAGTGCGAGATAGATTTCAGGTTTTCGACCCTGCTCACCACAGCCGATAACGTGATGCTCTTCAAGTACGTGGTCAAAAACACCGCATTCTATTATGGCAAGGCCGCGACCTTTATGCCGAAGCCGATGTTCGGCGACAACGGCAGCGGCATGCACTGCCATCAGAGCCTCTGGAGGGGCGAAAAGCCGCTCTTTGCCGGAGACCGCTACGCGGGCCTGTCGGAGACCGCGCTGCATTATGCGGGCGGCGTGCTCAAGCACGCAGCCGCCATCGCCGCATTCGCCGCGCCGACGACTAACAGCTATCGAAGGCTTGTCCCCGGTTATGAAGCGCCGGTCAATCTCGCCTACTCGCGACGCAACCGCTCGGCGGCCATACGCATTCCCATGTATTCACAATCGGACTCGGCGAAGCGGCTCGAAGTGCGCTTCCCCGACCCGTCGTGCAACCCTTACCTCGCTTTCGCGGCTATGATGCTTGCGGGGCTCGACGGCATTCAAAACCGGATCGATCCGGGCGACCCGCTCGACAAGGACATATACGACCTGTCACCCGAAGAGCTGAAGGACGTGCCCACGCTTCCTGCCTCGCTCGACCGCGCGCTCGAAGCCCTCGAAGCGGACCACGAGTTCCTGCTCAAAGGAGACGTTTTCACCGAAGCCTTGATCGAGCGGTGGATCAGCTTCAAGCGCCAGAAGGAGATCGACCCCGTCCGCATGCGGCCGACCCCGCTCGAATTCGCCATGTACTTCGATGTTTAAAGGGATTCTCCTTGCGAAGATAGGCGAGCAGTTCGAGACGGCCGATCATCTCCTCAAGCTTGTGCCTCGGCAGAGTCTCGATTGGCAGCCGCTCGCCGGGTCGCTCAGGCTCGGCGAGCTTATTGGCCACCTGCTCGAATGCGCCGCCGGGTTTTGCGCCGCGCTTTACGCGGCATGTCCCGACCGGCTCGCCCACTTCGCAAGGCTGCGCGAGCTTGAGGTGAATCACCGCTGCGGGGCCGAGGAGGCTCGCGCGCGGCTAGGCGAATATCGCGCGGCGGTCGAAGAAGGGTTCGATCTGATCTCGGACGACGATCTCACCCGCAAGCTCCCAACGGTCTTCGTCGCCGAAGGCGAGCCGCTGCTTGCGATCATGCTCGGAAACCTCGAGCACTTCATAAATCACAAACACCAGTTGTTCTTCTATCTCAAGATGCTCGGAGCGGGTGTGGCCACGCGCGACCTCTACAGGATTCGATGAAAAAAACATGTGCGCTCGCCCGTATGACAGGCCGGGCCGCGCGGGTTAACCCGAACGATCAGCGCGTCTCGATCGCAATCGAGCGAGATAGAGACTACCCTCTGCGTGTTGCCCGAAGTCGCGCCCTTATGCCAAAGCTCGCCCCGGGACCGGCTCCAGAACCAGGTCTCGCCCGTCTCGATAGTCTTCGATAAAGACTCGGCGTTCATGTAGGCGAGCATGAGCACCTCGCCCGTCCGGTCGTCCTGCACCACAGCCGCCACCAGCCCGCGCTCATCGAACTTCATCGAGTTAAACATAAGATGAATATTATACGCCTCTCTGAATATCATGAAGTCGTGATGGCCGTCACATCGAAGAGTGACAACGATCATAGCGTATCTTTCCAGAGCATGCAGTAATTGGGAAGAATTCAGAAGCCGAAATATAACCAACTAGTAGAGATGCCAGCCGATCAAACATCTTCAGGGCGCTTCTTCTGGCTTCTGATTTCGTCGTTAAAAGCGACTTTGGGCAAACCTCACATAGAAAGGGAGAGCGCAAAATGGAGTTTCCAGGCGAAATTGAGATGTTCTCCCGGACTTTCGACAATATATTCGTCTTTAATCTCTTCGACCTGCTTCTATGCGGGGTCATAGTACTTGTCATCTTAAGGGGGTGGCGAGCCCCCTCTGTTGTTACGACCGCGAGAAATCGGCTTTACCTGCTGCTGGCATTCTCCTGCCTGGGAGCTTCGTTCGGCCTGGGCGCGATTTTTGCGGGAGCCTTTTTCCTCTTTGGAAAATCGATCCCCGAAGGCCCCTGCGATCTCCTGATTCACGCCTTATGGGCGAGCGCCTGGCTTATGCTGATAGCCAGCGCCTATCAGCGGCCAGCGCCGAGCCAACCGGCTGAGAGATTGTGCATTGGGCGTTCGCTCCCGCTGCTCTCCCTGGCGTTTCTTTGGCTGATCATAACGATTCTGCTATCTGCTCCCTACTGGCTCGGAACTGCCGAACATCAAACCAGGCTCTACGCAGGTGCGAGCCTCGCCCTGGACGCGCTTAATCCGATTCTGCTCGCGCTGGCCCTGCTCTGTTTTCACCGCCGACCGCTTGGCAGGCACAATTTCGCAAGGTGGGCGTTAATGATCCTATTGGCGACTGCTCTGCTGCATCTCGCCTCATTAACGAAGGCAAGCTCAAGTGTACTGACAACTCTGTGGAATCTAGAGCAGTTTAGCCTGTCGCTCACTCTGTTTACCTTTGCTCTGGCGATTGGTGAGATCGGCCGCGATCTGTTCGACAGAGTGTTTGTCGGTCTTCAAATTACTTTCATATTGCTTGCGGGCCTGATGATACTCGTCATTACGCAGACAGAGAAGGCGGAGTACCTGGCTAACATCCGCGCTCGAAGCGATGAGCTGACAGAGTTCGTGCGCGCCAACGTCGACTACCTGGGGCAACACAACGAGACGTTGCCAGTTATGCTTGAGCGGGAGGACTTTCTTCAGCGAGCTATGCTTGGCTTTGGCCACATACCAGAGCTTAAGATCGTGCGCATCGCAGCAGGTAAGGATGTGGCCACATTCGAAATTGAGGAGGGGGGAGAGATTAATCATAGACTGGCCGCTCTCCCCGCGACCAGCCTGCTATCTCAGCTTGATACCAAGAAGTACTTTCTGATTCATTCGATTCCACTGGGCGAAGCAGGGCCGGGTGCAGTGGAGTTTTATGGCACGAGGGAGAACCTGGACCGGCACATTCGTAAGCGCATAATAATCATACTCTCTCTCTTCACAGGCCTGGTGATAGTCTCTACGTTCATGATAGGTCTCGTAGTACGCGGCGCGAGTGCGACAATACAAAAGCAGGCCCGAGAGATTAAGGAGACCCAGCAGCAATTAATGCAGGCATCGAAACTGGCAGCCATCGGACAGCTCGCGGCAGGCGTGGCGCACGAGATCAACAATCCCGCGACGACCATTCTCACCCGCGCCAGTTTCCTGCTTTCCGAAAACGAACCGAACACCTCTCTGAGCGACCAGGAGGATTTGAGAGCGATCATGATGCAGGCGCATCGCATCGCGCATATAACGAACAATCTTCTCTTATTCTCTCGTCCGCAAGTGCGAAATATAAGGCCGACCCCGATCGATAGTGTGGTTGAGAAGGGGTTGCGACTCGTCTCCGAATCGCTTGAAGCAGGTCGCATCTCTGTTGAGAAGGAGTTGCAGGCGGGCCTGCCCCGGGTGATGGCCGATGAGGATAGCCTCCTCCGCGCATTGGAGAACCTCTATCGCAATGCTATCGATGCAATGCCGGATGGAGGAAAGCTCAGAATCCGCGCAGCTCGCGAAAGCGGCCCGCTCCATCGGCTCCGTCTTGAAATCTCTGATACGGGCATCGGCATTGACAAGGATAACCTGGGGCACATCTTCGACCCGTTTTTTACTACAAAAGAAGTGGGTAAGGGCACGGGCCTGGGGCTTTCTATAGTTCATGGGATCATCAAAGAGAATCATGGAACCATCGCAGTTGAAAGCGAGCCGGGCAGGGGAACCACATTCTTCATAACCCTGCCGATGGAGGAGTAACCATGGCTTCTGCACGCATACTCGTGGCAGACGACGAGAAGGAGATACTGATCAGCTGCCGGAAGATTCTTGAGCGCGCCGGGTACGAAGTTACCACTGCCTGTGATGGCGCGGAGGCGTTAGAGGCTTTAAAGTCAAACCGGTATGATCTCATGTTTATCGATCTGAGAATGCCTGGCCGCAGCGGGATGGAGATTATGAGTCTTGCGCGCTCCATCGACCCTTCTATGATGATGATAATGTTCACCGCTTTCGCCACGCTCGACACTGCTGTAGAGTCTGTCAAGCGTGGCGCGTTTGATTACCTGGCAAAGCCTTTCACCGCCGATCAGCTACAACATGCCGCGGAACGGGCGCTCGATCATAGAAAACTGCAACTGGAGAATCTCAGCCTGCGCGAGCAACTCGCCGCAAACATGGGTTTCGACAAGATCATCGGCACAAGCGAAGCGATGCAGAAGCTCTTCGGCATGCTTCAAAAAGTCATGCGCAGCGACGCAAACATCCTGGTGCTTGGCGAAACCGGCACGGGCAAGGAACTGGTTGCCCGCACCATTCATGCGCACAGCTTTCGTCAGGGCAACCCGTTTGTTGCAGTAGATTGCGCCGCGCTGCCGGAAAACCTGTTAGAGAGTGAGTTGTTCGGGCATGAAAGAGGGGCATTCACGGGCGCAAGTCAAGCTGCGCGCGGATTGCTCGAGCTTGCTCACACGGGGACGCTGTTTCTGGACGAGATCGGAGAGCTTCCGCTCTCCCTGCAAGCCAAGCTACTGCGGACGCTGCAGGAGCGCGAGCTGCGCCGCCTTGGATCGGAGAAGATTATCTCAATAGACATCCGCGTGATAGCGGCAACGGGGCGTGACCTGCGCGCGGAAATAGCCAGCAAGAATTTTCGGGAAGACCTTTACTACCGGCTGAACGTCATTACTGTGCAGCTGCCCTCGCTGCGCAATCGGCGTGAAGACATACTGCTGTTAGCGAACCATTTTCTCAAGTCTTTCAGCCAGAAATATCAGCGCCCGCCAGCCTCGCTATCACCCCGGGTGGTGGAGTTGTTTCTGACCTACAACTGGCCGGGGAATGTGCGCGAACTGCAAAACGTGATCCAGCATGCCGTCTTGCTGGGCGAAGGGGCATCAATCGAGCTAACCGATCTGCCCGATTATCTGAAAGGAGACGATAAACAGGGTCTCTCTTTTCAAAGCATGAGGGAAAAGCAATCGGAAGCCGTTGAGAAGACTTTTCTTGTAGAGTTACTGACAAGGCACAGAGGCAATGTGTCGGAAGCCGCAGCCGAAGCCGGGATGACCCGCAAGATGATCTATCGCCTCGCGAAGAAGTTCAGAATAGATGTAGAAGAATTCCGAATCTCCTAGCGCCTGTCTGAATCGAACCTCAATAGATCGGAAATCATGCTTGATTCTTTCTCGCTGATGGCCCTCTATGTGCGTTGCTGTCCCGTGCTATCTTGCAGAAATAATAAAAGATAAGATTTTTGCCCCTTTCTTCTGGGACGCGACGGGAACAGTTTGAGAGGTTCCCGCTATTCATTACAACGCCGCCCGCCCCTGCAACTGTTCACTCCGCAGGCGTTAATCTGACTGCGCTGAACAGACCGCAGTCTGGAACATCGTTTGTTATGAGTAATCGTGCTGCCACAGACCTCGGGCAGCTACGAAGACCAGTATCAAATTGTGAAGGAGATAACCATGGACTCATTCCTGAAAAAAGTATCTAGCCTCTTTTTGGCAGCAGGGCTGTTTGTGATGGCCGCGATCCTTTTGAATTCTCCAACGGCGATTAGCGGGACTCTGAGCGCAGCCGCAGATGATGGGGTATTCAAAGCCAAGTGCGCGCCCTGCCACGGCGTCGATGGAAGCGGCAACACGGCGATGGGGAAGAAACTCAACGTTCGGGATATGCGCTCCGCCGAGGTGCAGAGCAAATCCGACGCCCAGCTATATAGCCTCATCGCCAAAGGCAAAGGCAAGATGCCGGGATATGAGAAGAGTCTGAGCCAGCAACAGATTCAACAGCTTGTCGCTTACATACGCCAGCTCGGTAAATAGCGCTCAGCCGCTCGCCCCGTATCAGCAAATGTTCAGCGACAGGAGATCGAGATATGGAAGACGCGACTCAAAAACAGACCGGCGACTGTGCGCACTGCCCGAACAGGACCGCTATAACAGAGACGGCATTTGAAAAGCCTGGCAGCAGGCGAAGCTTCCTCAACCTTCTGCTTGGAACGAGCTTCGGCGCCACGCTCATAGCCATCTTTTATCCGATAATCAGATTCATTACGCCGCCTGAAGTTGTGGAAGCGACGCAGTCTTCCGTTGTAGCCGGAAAGGTGGGCGAAGTTGCCGTGAATTCCGGCAAGATCTTCAAATTCGGTAACAAGCCCGGCCTGCTGATTCGCACCCCCTCAGGGGAGTTGAAGGCTTTCTCTGCGATCTGCACTCACCTCGACTGCATAGTTGAATATCAGCCTGACGGGAAGCAAATCTGGTGCGCCTGCCATAACGGGCAGTACAACCTTGCTGGCCAGAATGTGGGCGGGCCGCCGCCGCGCCCGCTCGAAGAGTACGTTGTCAATACTCGCGGAGACGAAATCGTCGTCTCGAGAGCTTGAGATATCATGAAAGCAGACACTATAAATCAATGGTTCGACGATCGCCTGGCCACTGCCACGCTCGCAGAGATCGCCCGCAAGAAAGAGGTTCCTATCCATCGCCATACGATCTGGTATTACTTCGGCGGGATGACACTCTTCCTGTTCGCGGTGCAGGTAGTGACCGGTATATTGCTGCTTCTCTACTATCGCCCGAGCGCCGAAAACGCTTTCGAGAGCGTGCAGTTCATCATGACTGAAGTTCAGTTTGGGTGGCTCATCCGGTCGGTCCACAGCTGGTCGGCCAACCTGCTGATAGCGGTGCTGTTCATTCATATGTTCAGCGTCTTCTTCACGAGAGCTTATAGGTCGCCTCGCGAGCTTACCTGGGTAACAGGAATATTGCTGCTATTTATCGCTTTAGCCTTTGGATTCAGCGGCTATTTGCTGCCCTGGAATAAGCTCTCTTTCTTCGCTACCAAAGTAGGAACCGAGATAGCAGGCGTCATCCCGGTGATCGGCAGGCCGATGCTCAGGTTCCTCCGAGGCGGCGAGGACGTGACAGGGGCGACGCTCACGCGCTTCTTCGGATTTCATGTCGCAGTGCTTCCGGCAATAACCACTCTGATAGTTGCCATCCACCTCCTTCTTGTTCAGCTACATGGGATGAGCATTCCATCTCCGTACGAAGGGAAGAACCTCAAGAGAATGAAGTTCTTCCCAAATTTTCTGTTGCGCGACTCGATCGGGTGGGTCCTGGCAATAGGCGTTCTGGCGGCGCTTGCAGCACTCTTTCCGTGGGAGCTCGGTGAGAAGGCTGATCCATTTGCGCCCGCTCCGGCGGGTATCCGCCCCGAGTGGTATTTCCTCTTCATGTTTGAAACGCTCAAATTAATACCGGCCAAGATTCTCTCCTTCGACGGCGAAGTGATCGGCATACTCGTTTTTATTGTAGGGGCGCTCGTCTGGCTCTTTATCCCGTTTCTGGACCGCTCAAACGGCCCGCGTAGAAACTTCATTTTCACCCTTTTTGGCCTGGTAGTCGTCCTCTACATCGTGGCGATGACCATAGTCGGTTATCTCAACTGATGGAGACTGCAATGGATCAAGAAACCCAATCTCTTATGCGATGCGCGAAAGCTGCCCTGTTGAGCAAGACCCGAAGTTGCAGACTCTGTCGCGTAATCAAATGTTCAGTGATCTTCTCTGGTTTACTGCTCGCATTCTTTTCTTCCGGCCCGATCTCTGCGCAGAAGAAAGATTCATGCGTTGAATGCCATTCTCAACTGGAAGGCGCGCTCGCCGAACCCGCGCGATTGATGAGTAGCGATATACACGGGGCAAGGGGATTCTCCTGCGTCGACTGCCATCACGGCGATGCAAACGAAGACGACCCCTTTGCCGCAATGAACCCCCAAAAGGGATTCATTGGAAAGCCCGCGCAGAAAGATATTCCGGCCTTATGCGGGAACTGTCACAGCAACGCCGAGCAGATGAAAAAGTTTGCCCCCGCGTTGCGAGTCGACCAGGAGCGAGAGTATCTGACCAGCGTCCACGGACAGCGTCTTAAGAACGGAGACCAAAAGGTTGCAACTTGCATTAGCTGTCATGGCAACCACGGTATTCGAGCCGTCAACGATCCTTTATCACCGGTCTACTCGCTCAACGTGGCTGACACCTGTTCAAGATGCCATTCGAATGCGGATTACATTAAAGGCTACGAGATCGCCAGCGACCAGTACGATAAATACAGGGCAAGCGCGCATGCGAAGGCACTCTATGAACGGCAGGACTTGTCCGCGCCTACCTGCAATGACTGTCACGGCAATCATGGGGCAGCGCCCCCAGGCTTTGCTTCAGTGGCAAATGTTTGCGGCCAGTGCCACGTCCGCCAATCGAGCCTCTTCGCCTCAAGCCCGCATAAATCGGCGTTCGATGCGATGGAGATAGGCGAGTGCATTCAGTGTCACAACAATCACGACGTTTTACAGCCAGGTGACGAGATGATCGGCGTCGGTGAAGAATCGGTATGCATCAGCTGTCACGTCAGCGGAGACGGCGGATATATCGCCGCGGAAAAGATGCGCGGGAGGATTGACGAGCTGGCAGCAAGCATAGGTAAGACTAATGCCATCCTCGATCAGGCAGAGCGAGCCGGGATGGAGGTCAGCCGCCCGAAATTTGAATTAAACGAGGCGCGCGATGCGCTCACCCATGCGAGGGTGCTGATCCATAAATTCTCTACCGATGACGTTGATGAGGTGATAAGGCCGGGGCTTGAAACAGCCGCAAATGGCTACCGCGCAGGAGAGGCTGCGCTCAGCGAGTGGGGTTACAGGCGAAAAGGGCTCGCCGCCTCGCTCTTTTTCATCCTTTTCCTCGCCGCGCTGATTTATCTCAAGGTGAGGCAGATAGAGAGCGCGCAGCGCAATGCGAGCAGGTGAGCTTTCACCTGAGAAGGTAATGCAACGCGGCTGCCGCGCTTTCATAAGAGAGGCAATTATGCTGGAACTGATAATTGTGCTCATACTCTTTTTCTTCGTGCTGTGGATATTCATACGGATCCTTCAAGACCTGTTGAAAACATGACGGGCTCATCTGGCCGAAGCATCACGGAGGGATATTGAACAGAAGGTATACTATCGGAATAATCTTTTGCCTGGCACTGCCCTTACTATTCTGTACGTGTTTGCTAAAGCGAGATGACTCGGTCGAAAGCCTCGCGGATGAGACAAGCAATCTGAAGGGCAATCCCTTGAAGGGAAGGAACGTCCTCGTAAACAAAGGGTGCATGAAGTGCCACGCCGTCTGGGGCGTGGGCGGAAGAGTCGGACCTGATCTGGCGCGCGTGGGGATGGGCAAAAGTCTTATTCAGATTGCCGGGGCTTTCTGGAACCATTCGCCGCAGATGGCCGAAATAATGGGTCAACGCGGGGTAGCCTGGCCGGCGCTGACTCCCGAAGATACGACCGACTTCATAGCTTATCTTTACTACTCTAACTATTATAGCGAGCCGGGGAGTGCAGTTGCTGGCCGGAGACTATTCTCCGAAAAAGGGTGTATAGATTGCCATTCGATCAAAGGCGATGGCGGATTGACGGGGCCCCCGCTTGATGATTACCGCAGATACTCATCGGCATTGTTCGTCGCCCAGGCGATGTGGAACCACGGCCCCCGGATGATAGAAGCCATGCAGGCTAGCCGAATCGAAAGGCCGTACCTGCGAGAGAGGGAGGCAGCCGATCTTCTGGCCTTTGTTCGTGGCCAGACGCCTGACGAGATTCCTGATGACAAGTTCATGCTGCCCGGCAGCCCTGATTCAGGGCGACGCCTTTTCAGCGAGAAAGGCTGCACAGGCTGCCATTCGGCAGACGGCAGGTCAGGGACAGGCGCCCCTGACCTGTTGAACATCGGCGCGTACAAGAGCGTGACCGAGATTGCCGGAGCAATGTGGAACCATGGCCCGGATATCTGGGCGCAGATGCAGCGGGCCGGGGTCGCTCGACCGACTTTCGCCGGAACCGAGATGGCTGACATTGTGTCTTACCTTTATTTTCTGCGTTACTCGGACAAGGCGGGAGATCCCGAAGCGGGCAAGCAGTTATTCACGGATAAAGGTTGCACCCGGTGTCACTCGCCGGTTCATAGCCTGGGCGCCTCAGATGCGCTTGATTCTCCGATCAATTTAATGGCGGCAATGTGGAATCACGCCCCTGCAATGGAGAAGCTTATTCTGGAGGAAGGATTGGACTGGCCAGTCTTTCAGGGCGACGAGATGAGAGACCTGATTGAATACGTGAAGTCATCGGGCAGGCCAAAAAAGAGAGCGAAGAACCGAAATGGACAGGATTAACAGGATATATGGGGATCGGGCCGAATCACCCGGCTATTGCTGCTTATCTTTTCTGTTGATCGTGTAAATCCTGTCTATCCTTTATACCTGCCTTCTGCCTGACGAAGCCTGAAGGGAGGTTTTGATGATGTATCAGAAAACTGACCTTGATGAGAGGCCGATACGGGAGACACTTCAAGAGCTTGCAAATCGTATTTCCAGACTGGAAGCCCATCTAGGGTTAATACCAGGCATAACCGATCATTCGCCCCGTGATACGGCCTCAGAAAAAGCGATCCCTCTTGCGACACCGCCTCTGAGATACGGAGGCCCTGGCCTCGAACTAAGGATAGGAGAATTCGGCTTAGCCTGGGTTGGCAGCGCCGTGCTGTTTCTCGGCATTGTTTTTCTTATGGCATACACACAGAGCAAGGGGCACCGCTTGCTTGCTACTGTCGTGGGCTACACTGCCGCGATCTGCCTGTATTTGCTCTCGCACGTTTGGAGGCAGAATATACTCCACCTCTCACGGATGATGTGGGCCTGTAGCCTGCTGCTGCTCTACTATACAACGATGCGGCTAGGCTTTTTTTCGACTGCCCCTCTCATAGGCAACCGATACGTAGCCGTTTCCCTCCTGCTGCTCGTCGTATCGCTCCAGATGAGTCTTGCAATGCGACGGGGCTC
>DASTET010000603.1:0-8868 GCA_035709445.1 Blastocatellia bacterium
CCTGCGGACCGGCGATACTATCTCGGGCCAGATTCGTCCGCCGAAGGAAGGCGAGCGCTACTTCGCGTTGATCAAGGTCGAAGCCATAAACTTCGAGCCGCCTGAGATGGCGCGCGACCGGGTCTTTTTCGACAACCTCACGCCGCTCTACCCTGACGAGAAGCTGCGGCTTGAGACCGACCCCGAAAATCTCGCCGGTCGCGTCCTCGACCTGATGACCCCTATCGGGAAGGGACAGCGCGCGCTCATCGTCGCCCCTCCCCGCACGGGAAAGACGATGCTGCTGCAATCGGTCGCCAACTCGGTAACGCGGAATCACCCGGAGGTCACGCTGATCGTCCTGCTTATCGATGAGCGGCCCGAAGAGGTCACCGACATGCAGCGATCGGTTCACGGCGAGGTCATAAGCTCGACCTTCGACGAGCCGCCGACCCGCCACGTGCAGGTCGCAGACATGGTGATCGAGAAGGCCAAGCGGCTGGTCGAGTACAAGCGAGACGTCGTCATCCTGCTCGACTCCATCACAAGGCTTGCCCGCGCTCATAACGCGGTAGTGCCTCCGTCGGGCAAGATACTCTCGGGCGGTATAGACTCAAACGCCTTGCAGAAGCCGAAGCGGTTCTTCGGCTCGGCCCGAAATATCGAAGAGGGCGGATCGCTTACGATCATTGCGACGGCGCTCATCGATACGGGGTCGCGCATGGATGACGTGATCTTCGAAGAGTTCAAGGGCACGGGCAACCTTGAGATCAACCTCGACCGCAAGCTCACCGAGAAGCGCATATTCCCGTCGATCGATATCAACAAGTCGGGCACGCGCAAGGAAGAGCTGTTGCTGGCTCAGCAGGATTTCAACCGGATCATCGTGCTCAGGCGGGTGCTTTCGCAGCTTTCGCCCACGGAAGCGATGGAGCTTCTGCTCGAAAAACTGAGCAAGACTCGCTCGAACTCCGAGTTCCTCGACTCGATGCAGTCGCAGTAGAGGGCTGGCGGCCTCTTTTTGAATCAGGCTTATGGAGTGCGACGCATTGTCGCCGCACTCCTGCCTTATCAAGCGTCCGGTTGCTGTTTCGATTCAACGCGCGAGGCTTTCACCATACCGACAGTCATTCCGGCCCCGAATAGAAGACCCTCTATCGCTCCTAAAACGATCTGAGTCGTCCTCCCGAAATGGACTTCGCCAAAGAGCGGGGCGAGAGGCTCCATCCTCATCTGCGAGTCGGCAAATGACCGCGCCACGATCTCGAGGCTGCCGCTAAAGAGGTTCCCTCCAATGACCGTAAGCAGCACGCCCGCGCACATAGCGCCTGCGGACGCTCCTGCGACCTTCTGCGAAAGGCTGGCTCGCCCGCTCAAGTGGGCAACTGAGACTGCGCCCAGCGTAACACCCGCACCTATGACTGCCCCTTCAAGCGACCCTGCAAGCCCTATAAGGTCCTGGCCAAAGAGGGCCTTCAATATGTCTACCCCTAGCAGCTTGGTTATCCCCCCGATTGCCGCGCCGCCTGCGGCCCCACCGACAACCGACCACCAGCGGCTGTGACGGTAGGCGATACAGGAAGCGCAGACCATGCCAAAGCTCACGCCGAGCCCGCCTATCGCGCCTACGAATGTCCCCAGGCTTATAAGGACAAGTATCAGCGACATCGCGTCTATCGCCGTGGCGTGCCGCACAGCCGCCAGGCTTATGCCGAGCAGGAGTCCGCCCACAAACCCCGAAGCGGCCCCGCCGAGAGTCCCGCCCGTGCCCTGTCTCAGGATATCGCTCGCCCCGCGCCGTATCCGCACCCATATAAGCCCGAAGAAGACCAGCAGCCCGACGATAGGCGAAAGGTGCGAGAACCGCATCAGTCGTCTGTCATAATCGCGGATCATCGCCAGGCTCACGGCGCGACGAACGATTCCCGCCCTCGGCGCTCCCTTCTCTTCAGACAGGAGCACTTCGGCCTCCGTACCAAGCCAGTCGGCAAGCGCGATGCTCGCTGCTTTTCGCACCATAAGGTCGCTGTCCCATAGCGCCGCTTCTTTTAGCAGGTCCCGCGCCTTTTCAGTCTGTAGAAGCTGACAGGCTTCTACAGCGCGCAGCCGGACCTCGCGGTCCGAGTGGTCTATCGCGGCCACGATCAGGTCGGGAAGCGAGGGCGAGGTTTCGGCCAGCCATATGGGCACAGCCCGCGCCCTGTTTAGAAGGCTCGCAGCCAGAAGGTCAGCCTCTTCGCCCGATAGGCCGAGCATCTCGCCAAACGGCAAGAGCACATCGAGCGCGTCCGTGTCTATCAACAGGTGATGGGCGCGATAGTTCTCCATAGCCCGCTCGAAAACGCCGCGAGCGCGTTTGAGCGCCACATCGCCCGCCGTCATCCACCTTGTCACTTCGGGGGTCAGAAAATCGTGCGCGAGCTCGACCCAGGCCTCTCCCTCCTGGCTGCGGCATCTGACGACCCGCGCCGCCACAAGCTCTTCGATGAGACGCGGCACTGCCTCGCTCTCTTCGCCGCGTAGCCCTGCGCGCGGCGCGATCTCCGATCTGCGGAGCACGAGCCGGTCTCCTTCGACCGATATAAGGGTCGTCAATATCCGCCTCACCGCGATCAAGTCCGTCGCGTTGAAGCGGCGCAGCACGCGCTCAAGATACCCGGCGAGGATATTGGAAGCCGTTCCGAGCCGCTCATAAGCGGCCAGCGTCAGCGCCTGATTACTCTCGCGAGAGTCATAGAGGCTGTCGCAAACGATCTGCATCTGAGGCGGGTCTATGCCTTCGAGGTCGCTCAGGTCGTCGAGGATGCGCTCGACAAGCACATCCTCGAAGCGGCAACCGAGCATCTCGGCAGGACCGGTGATTGCTCGCTTTGCCTGTTCGCGAGTCAGCCGCTTGAGCCGATACTCGTGATGGAATATCTCAGGCACCGCCGGCTTAATCCGGCTCATCTCAGCCAGCAGGTCTTCGCGCAAAGCGAAGACGAAGCGGACCGGCAGATTCTCGTCGGTCGAAAGCCTTCCGAGAGTCGCTATAAACTCCCCGCGCGCTTCTTCGGTGAGCAAGGTAAAGAATTCTTCGAACTGGTCGAGGAAAAAGATAAAACACCTTCCTGGCGATTCTCTCGCAGCTCGCTCGACGAGCGCATCGAGGCGGTCCGCAACCGGGTGTGAGCCCGCACCCAGGGTCTCGGCGAGCGCGCTCGTCATCTGGTGTAGAGGATCGATGAAGCTGCGCACGACAAAGACAGTATGCCCTCCGGCCTTCAGCTTCGGCATAAGCCCTGCGCGGAGGATAGAGCTTTTACCAACGCCGGACCGGCCATGCAGGATAAAGGTTCGGCGCGCGAGTATCTGCGAGCATATCTTTTCTACCTCCCGCTCGCGCCCGAAAAACAGCCCTGCATCCTGCTCGGTGAAATAATCGAGGAACTTGTAAGGCCGGGGCAGGGGCTTTACGGCAGCCGCCGTCGAGGAAGCGAAAACCTCCTGAGATGATTCGACCGCGCGGGCTATAAAGACATACCCGTGTTTCGGGACGGTCTTGATATAGCGGGGCCGCATCGCGTCATCGCCGAGCTGCCTTCGAATATCTTTTATGCACTGGGTAAGCGCGGCGTCGGTGACAAAGACGCCGTTCCACACCTCGTCAAAGATTCGCTGCTTCTCCACGAGATGGCCGCTTTGGGTTACGAGCAGCAACAGTACATCGAAGTATCTGGGCGTAAGCCCTAGCGGCTTCCCGTCGCAAAGAAGCTGGCGATTCTCTACATCGATAAAGAAGTTATCAAAGGAAAAACCCGTCGTCTGCATACTTGCCTGGCTCATCGGGGTGATTTTCTCACAACTTTCTCACGCGCGGCTCATTTTTCTCACCGTCATTCGCGCTAAACTGCAATCCGAGTCGAGACAAAGCTTAGATGCAGGCTGGAAGGATTGGTTGGGCCATTGGGTCATCGCATAGATCAGTGCTCTCATAACCGATATATCGATGATTCAATGGCTGAATAAATCCTTCCCGCCTCCAGCAAAGAGAAGACAGGGGGAGAGGATGGGACAGGACAAGCTTGCGATTGAGATGGACCCTGCGCGCCTCCCCGCGCACGTTGCCATCATAATGGACGGAAACGGCAGATGGGCCTCGCGAAGGAACCTGCCGAGGGTTGCGGGCCACCGTGCGGGGGCGGACGCGGTCCGACGGACCGTCGAGGCGGCGGCAAGGCTCGGCATTGGCTGGCTTACTCTTTACGCCTTCTCGACCGAGAACTGGAAACGACCCCGCATCGAAGTAGAAGCCCTGATGAAGCTGCTCGGAGAATTCCTGAGAAAAGAGATCAAGTCCCTACAAAAGAACAACATACGGTTTCAGACGCTGGGCCGGCCGGACGCGCTCCCCGAAACGCTCTCTGAGGAGATCAAACGGGCCGAGAAGTTTACCTCTGCAAACACGGGGCTTCAACTGAATATAGCGATCAACTACGGCGGGCGAGCCGAGATGACGGACGTGATAAAGCAGATGGCGTGGGAAGCCTTCGCAGGCCGCCTGAACCCTGACCGAATCGACGAGGGGGTTATATCGGACCGGCTTTACACGGCTCAAATGCCCGACCCGGATCTGTTGATACGCACAGGCGGCGAGATGCGTATAAGCAACTTTCTGCTCTGGCAGATCGCATACTCGGAGATTTTCGTTACCGACACGCTCTGGCCCGATTTCGGACGAGCCGATTTTTTGGGAGCAATACTCGATTACCAGAAGCGAGACCGCCGATACGGCGGCCTCAACCAGCCCCAAACGGCTTAGATTTAATCGGAGGTTACCCTGCATAACCTCCGACGAATTAATCTATCCCGATAAGGAATCTCATTTCTAGCCTGTTACTTTTCTGCTAGTATCTGCCCGGTGAGATTGCGAACGAAAGCCTCATAAGAAAACAATGCTTTCATTCATCAAGCTGATCGGGCGGCCCATATTTCGATTACTTTTCACGCTCGAATACTACGGCCTGGAGAACGTGCCTCAAACGGGGCCGGTCATCCTTGCAGGCAACCACCCTTCCTATCTCGACCCGTTGCTTATAGGGCTGCCGATAAAGCGGGTAATAAAATTTATGGCGTGGGACGCGCTTTTTCGCGTCCCGGTCCTCGGATGGCTGATCCGCCAGCTCGGAGCATTTCCGGTCGATATACGAAAAGGAAAAGGCGAATCTGCATTTCGAGAGGCGATCCGCGTGCTTGAAAACGGCTATGCGCTTGGCATCTTTCCCGAAGGGCAGCGATCCGAGCGCGGGCCGATGGGCGAGCTTAAAACGGGAGTCGCCCGTCTCGCGATAGAATCTGGAGCGCCTATTGTCCCGATCACCATCGGCGGCGCATCCCGCGCCTGGCCGAAATGGCGGCTGCTGCCCCGCCCCGCAAAGATCATAGTTCGCTATCACAGCCCGGTGACCCTGACCGAGCAAGAACGGGTAGAACGCCGCGACGACCGCGATTTCCATCGCCAGGTCATGCAGACTGTGGCCGAGAAGATAAACCGCTCGCTCACGCCCGCGCTTCGCGGGGCTGAAAGCCTTGAGAGATGGTACGCCCTGCCGCCCTCGAATATACGCAGCTACGAGTGGGCGCCTCTTGCCGCCGCGATAATAAGCACGTTTATACTCCTCTCGCGTGATAAACTCGGCGCGCGCTGGATGAGCGTCTGGATTTTACCAGCGGCCTATTATCTTTATCTTGCAGCCGACCTGACGCTTATCAAACCGGCCCGCCTCGCGAAATGGGTGCGCAACTCGATGCCTGTCTGGCTGATACTGGCCTGGCATTATCCACTCACGCTTGCGATTGAAGTCCCCCAGGGAAATTTGAATCCGCTCCTGCTCGTGGTCGTGCTGATTGCATTCTTCCCGTTCTTTTACGAAGACTACTACACGCTGCAAAGGTTCGTTCGCGGGCTAGTGGTCGTCTATTATTTTTCGCTCGCCCTTCTTTTGAAATGGCCCCACCCGCTCGGGTTGATGATCGCTGTATTCTCTTTCATCGCCGTCTTCGGCATCTGGCGCAGAACGATTTACTATAAGGCGGCCTTCCCCGTGATGTTAATATTGATAGCGGTTGTAGTCTTCCTGACCTCCTCTGCGGGAGCGGAGTTGATAATCTATGCGGGTATGGGTCTCGCGGGGAACGCTTATCTGCAAACCTTCGCATCGGTCGCATACGACATACGCAAGGCGGGCGACGTTACGATCCAGCAACCCGAGTCGTCAAAAAACCGTTATGTGAAACCTTGAAAAGGAAGCGTGATTATGCACGGCGAGCAGAATCAAGATCTCTTGAAGCTGATGGGGATGATCTTCAGATCGCACCCCTGGCACGGGGTCTCTATAGGAAGCAATTGGCCCGAGGTGGTCACGACATACATAGAGATCGTGCCTACGGATACGGTCAAGTACGAGATGGATAAGTCATCGGGGATACTGAAGATCGACCGGCCGCAGCGATTCTCGAACATCACCCCGTCGCTTTACGGCTTTATTCCGCAAACCTTTTGCGCCGAGCGCGTGGCAGATCTTTGCTGCGACAGGACCGGCAGGACCGGCATAGTCGGCGACGGCGACCCGCTAGATATTTGCGTGCTGGCAGAGAAGGCGATCACTCACGGCAATATTCTCATGCAGGCCGTGCCGATAGGAGGGCTGCGAATGATCGATGGCGATGAGGCCGACGACAAGATCATCGCCGTAATGAAGGGCGACGCTGCCTACGGCGGATGGCGCGATATAGACGAATGCCCTGCCTCTCTCATCGAGAGGCTTCAGCACTACTTTCTCACCTACAAGAGAGCGCCGGGAGAGACCGGAAACGTGTGCGAGATAACGCACGTCTATGACCGAAGCGAAGCTCACGAGTGCATAAGGCGAAGCCGCGAAGACTATCTCGCACATTATGGAGATATCGAGGCATTGTTCGCGTCAAAGTTTGGGAGCTGACCGCCGAGCGATTCAGAAGGCCAGCTTTACAGACGAATCGAGCTGGCGACAGGCGTGTTCGAGGTGAGCGGTTGAGCGTGACTTGATCGTTTCGACGTGTCGCCAGCGTATGCCGTGGACCCGGCGAAAGATCCTTATCTTGAGGCTCGCGATCTCGCTGTTCAGACAGTAGAGAGGCTCGCCGTCAGGGTCGCGGTACTCGGCCTGAAGCATGTCGCGCAGGCGGCACTGAGCGGTGCCTTCTATGTAGAGCCGCGTGTTCATGGCCGAGAACGCCCAGACGCCTATGCCGAGGTTGCGACGCCACTGCTCGGCAAGCCGAAGGCGGATGAAATGATGTTCTTCGCCGCGATGTCGCAAGAAGAGCGACTGGACCGGCGGAAGCAAACGCCCCATCCGTCGCTGGCGAGCGACCACGCCCTCGAAGACGGTATCCGGGTGGTTCTCGAAGGCATTCGAATGGACCCACACCCATTCATCGACCCGCTTGCGCCCCCACAGGTGTGATTGACACCCCGGCTCGTTCTCAAGCAGGAATTCGCGCCCGTCGACTGTTATGCTGCCGCTGAAGCGCGCATCGAGATTGGGCGAGCAGATGAATGATCTGGGCCTGACGATAAGTTTCAATCCAGGCGGGATGTGGTGATGAGTAACATTATTCGGAGAGAAGCTCAGGTCCCACCCGACCGAGTGGGAGTCGTTTTCTACGAGGCCGGTCGCGCGATTCGCGGCAAGGAGTCCCTGCCCTATTCTGATTATGCAACCGTCATCGCCGGGCGTCTCGAAATCCGCAGCCTCATACTCCTGTTTCAAACCGAAGCTTTGCCCTGGAGATGAACAATCGAAGACGGCAGCCCATAGCCCGGCCCGCGTGCGAGAGGCGGCACCTCGCGGTGATTCTATTGTGTATCTGAACCAGAAGCCTCGCCGGTCCGCGAGGTGGTTCAGCGTTAAAAACCAAACTTCGTGATGGCCCGAAGCCCTGCCGTCCCACCGGCAGAGATTATCCGAGAGATTAGCCGCGCGGTCTGTGGTCGGTCGGTAGCTTACGGCCATTGGCTGCACCTCAAACAGAATTACAGATCGCGGATTCTCAAAAGCTGGTTTACCTTACATCAAGAAATGCAGAGACGGCAACTGAAGTCAGAAGCCAGAATTCCGAATTCAGAAGCCAGAAGCCAGAAGTCGGATGTGGGCGAATCCTGATTAATAGGATACTGGCGAGAGATTCTGGATTCGGGCTTCTGGCTTCTGAATTCGGAATTCTGATTCTTCATTGACGTATGCGGCGCGGAGCAGGAATAATTACCCGTCGCCTGATTTTTTGGCCACCGTGGGCGCTTATGATGACCCTTGAGATTGAAGTAAAGATCGCCAGTGACAATCCGGACCGTATCCGCGATGCAGGTTTTGATCTCAAGATGGTAAAGCCCCGCTACTTCGAGGACAACTGGCTGCTCGACTCACGTGACCAGTTCCTCTATAAGCAGGGGGCGGCGTTGCGAATTCGGATGGTCGAAGGTAAAGGAACGGTCACGTATAAAGGGATCGTCAGTGAAAGCGCAAATTCAGTTTTGAAGGTCCGGGAAGAGATCGAATGCGAGGTATCGGACCCTGAGCGCATGGTTCTCCTGTTTGAACGGCTCGGCTTTCGCCGCGCGTTCAGGTATCAGAAGTACCGTACCGTCTATAACCTCACCCTCGACGGCAAGCAACTCGAAGTGGTTTTCGACGAGACGCCTATGGGCAACTTCATAGAGATCGAAGGGGACGAAGACAGGGTACTGCGAGTGCTCCGGGCATCGGGATTCTCCACGAGCGACATAATACGCGAGAGCTATCCCGAGCTACAGGAGTCGCGGTGCAGGGCTCGCGGCGTCCCTGTCGAAGACCTGGTATTTAAGGATTC
>DASTET010000604.1:0-11559 GCA_035709445.1 Blastocatellia bacterium
TCGAGCGCCCGATTCTTCGCTACCTGTATCAACCACGCGGCAGGGTTATCGGGTACGCCACGATAAGGCCAGAGCTTGAGCGCCTTGACGAGCGCGTCCTGCACGACCTCTTCGGCAAGGTCCAGACGCTGCGGGCCGAAGATGCGCGTCAGGCTGGAGATCATCTGCCCCGCCTGGTGACGGAAGAGATGATCTACCAGCCTGTTTATCGAAGCCTCTGTCGTGTCAGGCATAATAGATATCAAGCCATGAGCGCCGATAGATCTTCAACCTCTCGCACCTCGACCGTGCCTCCGAATTCGAGGCTCGGACAGTGGCGGGCGAGCTCGACCGCAGCGTCATAACCGGCTGCCTCTATTATCCAGTAGCCGCCTATGACCTCTTTAGCTTCGGCAAAAGGCCCGTCCGTGACGACAAGCTTGTTCCCGCTGCTTCTCAGCACGCGACCCGATCCATCGACCAGCTTGTTTATTCCAGACAGCCCGGCCTTTTGAAGTCTCGCCGTAAAGTCGTTGAACTTCTGAATTATCGCCTGGATCATTTCAGGGCTCATCTCCATGTCTGCGGGGACCTCAGCCGGGCCGTAGCTAATAATCATGTATTGTGGCATTCGCTTTCTCTCCTGTCTCAGATTCAGAAGCGGGGGACTCACTTCAACCTGCCGCTTCTATATTAAAGACGAATGAGTATAGCGGGTATCGACGCGAAGTAAAAAATTTTCGTAACTACCAGCCCGATTCATCGGGCTTGCCGAAGGCAGATAAGCCAGTCCTTTTAGGACTGGTTTGCTTGGGCCGGTTAATCAATAGGGCGCTTGAGCGTCCTTTTCATTACGGCTTTAGCCTGCAGGCTAAAGCCCAAACGTTGAAAAGCCCGTTGAAACGGGCTCGGTTGAGTTGTTCGGCCATAAACCAGCCGTAAGACGGCTGGCCTGATTGCCCTCCGGGCAAGCCCGATTCATCGGGCTGAGTTGTTACAAATTCTCCGGCTTTTTCAGATGATGAGAGGCTGGAGCTAGACTTATTTAGGTCTTACTTGCCCGTGCGCCCGGGGATAGGGGTCCCAAGAATCTCTTTCAGCATCTCAAGCCGCGCGGGACGCGAGAGCAGCGATGCGAGATTCGGCATAGAGTAGTCGCCCGAAAACATAAAAGTGTAAACCGGCGCATGTCTCTCGCGCAGCTTGCGCTCGATCAGGCCGGTCGCGCGGCCTACTCTTACAATGATGACGATTGGCGCGACGCCGAACTCGCGCCTGTAACCCTCATATACATCGGCGAAGTGCGGGGGCGTATCCTCCGCTTCGTCGGTCACAATGACGATCTGCTCGACGAACTGTTTCTTAAAACGCATAGGCACAAGAGGCGCGCCGATGCTTGTCGAGCCGCCCGGAACTATCTGTCTAAAGGCGCGCTCCCAATCTCTAAGCTTTGGGCCTCGGGCCTTTACGGGATAGGGCATAGAGTCGAACGCATAAACGAACAGGTCGGCGCTGATAACGCCTGAGATCATCGCGGCGAGCCGCTTGCCGACCTCGATGGCCTCTTCCTTTGTGCCAGACTTATCAACGAGCAATGCGGTCGGTTTGCTGATGTGAAAGGGCTCTTTCGCCTGCTCGCCTGCGGCCGGATCGAGAGGCGCAGTCGTAGCTTCGCCAAGCTGCGCGAGGCTTGCGGCCACACGAGCCCTGTGGAGGTTCTTGAACAGCACAGCGTCGGCTCGCTCGCCCGGCTTGATGTGCAGGGTCGAATAAAGGTGCTTCATCGCTTTGCGCGACTTCGTCGCCGCCCGGTCGAAGAAAGCGGGGTCCGCCTCGCGGTTCCGCAGGTAATCGCGAACCGCCGTTCGGGCCGAGCGCGGGACCTTTCCTACCTGCCGCTTGAGGAAGTCGACTATTCGAGAGACTTCATATGGCGGAAAGCCCTGTAAAAGGACGAATCCCGCGCCGCGATGCTCTTCAATATCGCTCGCCAGCATGTTGGCCACAAATACTTCCTTGTGGTCTCGCAGGTCTCCGTTCTTCTGATACCAGACACAGAGGTGTCCGTAAAAGACCGGATCGCGCTTGATCATCTGCTTATGAAGCTCCGCCACCTGTTCAAGCCTTCGGCAGGGGGTCGTAAGAAGGCTGTCGAGAATATCGAGCCGCAGGTCGCGATCAGCATCGCTTTTGCGCATAACAGAATCCTCCGTCGGTATTTCGCCCTAGCCGAGAGGTCTCAAATCCGGCTCGACCCATCCGTTGCGCGCTTCAATAGAAAACAGCCGGTCGCAGCTGTAGTACTCGAAGATCATCGCTTTATCTGAATACTTCTCTACGACGCCGTTTGCAAGCTCAAGCAATGTCTTGCCGCCGTTTTCAAGCAGCAGGTACTTGCCGATCGCGAAGACCCAGAAGAGCGTGATCGTCTCGTGATACCCGCCGGTCGGCGTGGATGGGACCCCCTGCGCGGCGGCGTATCGCTTAATCCCTTCGCGAATACGGGTCGCTGCCACCTGGCCGGTGAAATGATACAGATACCAGAACGCGACCGTAACATGCGCGCTATGGGTGAATTCCTCTTTCGGCAGGGTGCAGCGCTCAAAAGCCGACACAAGCCGTTCGAGTTCCTCCGTGGTGCGATACACTTCGGCTCTGTCCGCGACTGTTGCGGAAATCCTCTCACCCTCATCTGATTTTAATGTTGCCAGACTCATAATCGCTCCCTTTATGCCCTCACTCGATCCTTCAACGCCGCGAAAGTTGAAAGAGCAGTTGCCTGATCTCTCGGTAAGGTCGCGGAAAACATCACATCGCCGGCATCGAGCGCAATCAAGTCCACTCCGCGCAAGTTTAGAAAGCCAGAGCTTTCTATGTCGGGTCGCGCAGCAGTATGCCTCATAGCCTCGCCGTCAGTGTTTCAAACGGAACAGCCCGCGCAAGTTGTAGTGACCAGGTTGGTGAAGATCCGGCCTCTACGGTCGGGGCGCAGACGCGCTCCAACGGAACCCCTTCGACGATTCAAACAACGATTCTTGACAAAAATATGAGCGAGCCCGCGCCAGAGCTCATGGCTCGGAAGCGGGCTCGCTCCAAAATCTTCTATTGCGGTTTATCTTCGAGATTTCGGGAGCGGGAGGCCCGCTCCCGCTAAATCACTGCTCGAAACGGCTATTATCGGCAACCTGTTGTGCCGTTGTATCTTCTATCCCGGTGACGCCGTTAAGCATAATGCCTGGCAAGAATGACGGAATACGCAGACAGGCAGCAGGCTCAAAGGACGCCATCACGGCAGGTTGCCAATCGGCCCACATAAGGGCCGCGCGCCGTTTCGCTGTTCGGTTGTATCCTTTGAGCGTCATAGTCTTATATCTCCACACACAAACGTCGTGAAGAAAAACGCATTATCCTCGTCTGAAGTTTCATTGTCAATAACTTTCTTCTAAAGAATTTGTAAATTCTTGTCGTACGCCGCAGATTACGCAGAGGATTTATCTTTTAATTCTCTGCGATCCTCTGCGGTTATCATTTACTCGTATCTTAACGAGACCATCGGATCGACCCTTGCCGCCCGGCGCGCGGGTATATAGCTGGCCAGCAAGGCTATGCCTCCAAGCAGGATCGAGACCGCAATAAAGGTTAAGCGATCCGTGGCGCTTATGCCGAAAAGCAGGTTCGACATGACGCGCGTCAAAGCAAATGCGCCCGCAAGGCCGATGACGATGCCGGCTGAGACAAGGATCAATGCCTGCCTTAGTACAAGTTGCAAGATGTTCCGCTGCCCGGCCCCGAGCGCCATCCGAAGCCCGATTTCGTGAGTCCTCTGATTCACCCAGTAGTTCATAACCCCATAAATCCCTGTCGCCGCCAGGACCAGGGCGAAAGCGGCAAAGACCCCAAGAAGGAGCATCGAGAAACGCCGTCGCGCCAGCGAATCGTACAACCGCTGCTCCATTGTCTTGACATCATAAACAGGAAGCTCAGGGTCGAGCGCCCGAACCTCTTCGGTTACCGCGGCAGTCAACCTGACAGGGTCGGAAGATGTGCGCGCGACCACGAACCTGCTGCCGATGTTGAACTGCTCGACCGGGTAGTAAGCAGTAATTGGCGGCTCGCTTTCAAGGTCATACTCTTTCTGGTCGCTGACTATCCCGACCACCGTCCGCCAGGGGCCTGAATTGCCGCGCCGCATCCGCTTGCCGAGAGGGTCCTCGTTCGGCCAGAAACGCTCTGCAAACTTGTCATCGACAATAACAACGTCGGGCGCGCCCTTTCGGTCAAACTCGTTGAAATGCCGCCCCTTCACCAGCGGAATGCCGAGCGTGCGGAAATAGTCGGGGCTGATATAGCCCGAGCTTGCGATGATCAGGTCCTCTCCTGCTTTCGAGACGTAACCATCAACCGTGATAGGCTCCCAGCCAAGCGCGACCGAGCTGAGCGGCAACAGATAATTTGTGCCGACCGATTCTATTCCAGGCAATGCCCTTATTCTCTCATCAAGCTGTTTGTAAAAGGATGAGACCGCTTCCGGTGTATTGTACCTCGAAGCCGGAATCGAGAGGCGAAGCGAAAGCACATTGTTCGGATCGAAGCCGGGATTTGCGTTCTCTATGCGTTGATAACTGCGTATCAGCAGTCCTGCCCCGACAAGCAGGACCAGCGACAACGCGACCTCGGATACTACGAGAAGATTGCGGACCTGATGATGGCCGCGACCGAATGTGCCGCCTCCCGTTGAGCTTCGCCCGCCCTCCTTGAGCACTTCATTCAGATCGGCCCGCGAGGCCCGCAACGCTGGCGTCAGCCCGAAGACAACACCCGTAAGCAGGGAGACGAAGAAGGTGAAGGCCATCACGCGGCCATCTACGGCGACTTCATTCAGGCGGGGGATGTTGTCCGGCCCGAACACGCGAAGCATCTCGACGGCCAGAAATGCGATCATAAGCCCTATAATCCCTCCCATCAGCGCAAGCACCAGACTCTCTGTAAGCAGTTGTCGTAACAGCCGGGGCCGGCTTGCGCCTACCGCCGCTCGAATAGCAACCTCCTTCTGCCGGGCAGAGGCGCGCGCAAGCAGAAGATTGGCCACATTTGTGCAGGCGATCAGAAGCACAAAGCCGACCGCGCCAAAAAGCACATAGAGCGCAAGACGAATATCGCCCACTACCTGTTCGAGCAGCAGGACCACGCTGATCGTCAGCCCGCCGTTTGCCGGGTAGCTGGCCGGATACTGCTGCTTCATCCGGTCGGCTAATACATCCATATCCGCCTGCGCCTGCGCGACCGTTATGCCCGGCTTCAGTTTTGCAAAGATGTTGTAGTCTTCATTGCCTCGATTCGATCTGGCGGTCTCGCTCATCGGCAGGGGCAGAAGCAGGTCGGCATTCCTTATGCCGTTGACGGCGGGCATGACCTCTTTGTTCAGCGAAAACTCCGGCGACATCACTCCGATTATGGTGAAGCTGTTGCCGTTGAGCGTCAGCGTTTTGCCGATTATCTCGGGGTCAGACCCGAAGCGGCGCTGCCAGAACCCGTTGCTCAGGATCACCGTCTGGGGCTTTCCGGGCACGTCTTCCTCAGGTAAGAAGACCCGTCCGAGCATCGCTTCCGCGCTGAATAACGGGAAGAGGGAAGAGGAGACCCTGGCCGCATCGACGCGTTCGGGCATCCCCTGGCCCGTAAGGTTGAAGCTCCCTCCAATCGTGACGGCAGTCTCTTCGAACACCTGGTTCTCGATCTTTATGTCAAGGTATTGACCGGGCGAGAACCAGTCCTGGGCAAAGTTTAATCCGGGGGAGCGGTTCCAGAGTATGACCAGTCGATCTGCGTCTTTAAAAGGCAAGGGGCGAAGCAGAAGGGCGTTCGTCACGCTGAAGATCGCGCTGTTTGCGCCGATCCCGATCGAAAGCGATAGGATCGCCACCGCCGTAAAGCCCGGGTTCTTGAAAAGGTTTCGAATGCCGTAAGAGAGATCATTCCACAGGCCTTCCATCAAATACCTCATCGCTATCCCAAGACTGGTTTGAACAGACAAGGCGTCATTATCTTCGATCCGTCAGTAATTGGCCAGACCTGTAGAAACATTCATGCACTATTGGCCGCTCGGATACGGTCAGTTATCATTTGGGGTGGAGAAAGCAAGAATGCTCAAGGAAAAGAAGCTCGCGGTCATCGGCGCAGGCAAACTCGGCGAGACGCTTATAAAAGGGTTGCTTGAGGCAGGCGTTATCGAGGTCTCAAACATAGTTGTGACGGCAGGCCATCAGCAGAGGCTCGACCAGCTTCGCGAGAAGTTCGGGGTTGCCGGGACGCTCTCAAACCCGATGGCGGTCGAATCAGCGGACATAATCATCCTCGCCGTAAAACCGCAGACCGTCCCCACAGTGGTGGCCGAGATAAACAGGTCGCTTAAACCTTCGCAGGTCTTGATTTCCGTAGCCGCGTCCGTAAGCACCGCGTTTATTGAAAAACATCTGAGCCTGCCTGTCCCTGTCATCCGCGCGATGCCGAACACTCCGTGCCTTCTCAAAAAAGGGATGACCGGAATAGCGCGCGGGCGAAACGCTGAGGCCGAACAGGTGGAGCTGGCGAAATTCATATTCGATTCCGTAGGGCGAACCATCGTAGTCGATGAGAAGCACATGGACGCCATCACGGGCCTTTCGGCAAGCGGTCCCGCCTTCGTCTATATAATCATCGAATCGCTTGCGGAAGCGGGCGTGAAGGTAGGCTTGCCCCGCGACATCGCAACAGAGCTTGCCGCGCAGACCGTGCTGGGCGCGGGCTCGATGGTCATAGAGACAGCCGAGCACCCGGCAAAGCTGAAGGACTCGGTCACGACTCCCGCCGGTTGCACTATCGATGGGATACTTGAGCTTGAAGAGGGCGGCCTGCGTGTGACGCTCATCAAGGCTGTCGTCAAAGCTACACAACGAGCAAAGGAGCTGCTGGAAACTTGAAGCCAGGACTGAGGGGCCCGCGCAAAATTCAATCGAGCTTAATAGTTCTCGTCTTATCGATGCTACTTACCCTGTCAGCCGCTTCGGGGCTTTCATCGACCTCTCATCTCGCTATGCAAAAGAGCCAGCAAAGAAATGAGACCGCAGCCGCAGAGTTTCCGGCCTTTGTCAACGATTACATCCTCGACCTTCATTCCCGCCATCCTTCGCTCGCAGCCGCAAGCGGGATACACGCATGGGACGGCCAGCTCGAAGATTACAGCTCGCAGGCGATTTCTGCCGAGGTGGCCGCGATAAAAAGATTTCAGTCGAGGCTCGAAAAGATACCGCCGCTCGCCCTGGACCTGTCGGAAGTGTTCGACTACCAGATAATCGCGTCGAATATCCGGTCGAGGCTGCTCGACCTTGAACAGATAAAAAGTTATGAGCGGAACCCGCAGATCTATAACGACGCAATCTCGAACGGGCTTTTGCAGATCGCGATGTTCGAGTACGCCCCTGCTGATTCGCGGCTCAGGCACGTTATAGCCAAACAGAAACAGATACCGCGATTGATGCAGTCGGCGCGAGACAACATCAAGGAGTACAATCCTGTTCTTCACAAGATAGCGCTTGAGAGCTTTCGCGGTACGCTCTCGTTCATCGAGAAAGACTTGCCCATAGCCTTCGCCACGGTGCAGGATGCGAAGCTGCAATCCGAGTTCGAGAAATCTACAAAGAACGCCGTCGAGGCGATTGCAAAATACATAAAGCGCCTTGAAAGTAAGGCGCCCGACAGGGCCGTCTCGTACGCCATCGGCAAAGAGAACTATGAAGCCAGGCTCAAATACGACGAAGGCATAGAGCTTTCGACCGATGCGCTGCTCGCAATCGCCAGGCGCGAGATACAGAAGACCAAGACCGGGTTTCAAAAGGCCGCCGCCGAGATAGACCCGAAGCGCGACGCGCTGGCCGTCTGGGCCGAGGTGCGCTCCAACCATCCGAAAGAGGGCGCGCTCGCCGAGGAGGCGCAAAAACAGCTCGATACGCTCGCACAATTTCTCAAAGAGAGAGAGCTTGTGACGCTTCCTGCCGGGCCTCGCCCCCTGGTCTCGGAGACGCCGGATTTCATGAGGTGGGCCACGGCCAGCATGTGGACGCCCGGCCCGTTCGAGGGGCGCGAGCTTCCCGCTCGCTATCTGATAACAGACGTGGAGCACGGATGGACCGAAAGGCAAAAGAAAGAGTACCTGTCGCTCTTTAATTATCCTCAGTTGTGGAGCACATCGATTCACGAAGTATACCCCGGCCATTTCGTACAGAGTTCCATGCTCAGACAGGTGCAATCGCAGGTGAGGCGCACCTGGGCGCTTGCGCCAGCCAGCTTCGTCGAGGGATGGGCCCACTACGCCGAGCAGATGATGATCGAAGAGGGGTTCGGAGACGGCGATCCCCGTATGAGGCTGGGCCAGCTTGCGGACGCGCTGCTCAGGCTGTGCAGGGTCGTCGTCGGGATACGAACGCATACGGATAACATGACAATCCCGCAGGCGACCAGGTTCTTTGTTGAAAACGCCTACATCGAGACGACCCCCGCGCAGATAGAGGCAGAGCGCGCGACCTTCGATCCCACTTACCTCGTCTATTCAATCGGCAAGCTCGCAATACTCAAGCTCCGCGATGACTACAAGCGTTATCGCAAGGATGAGTTCTCGCTCAAAGAGTTTCACGACCGGATGCTTGCAAACGGGCTCGCGCCGATCTGGGTCCACCGGCAGATGATGATGCCGGGTGACAGGAGCAAGCTCATCGAGTGAGCTTGCTAAAATCAAAAAAATGGGCGACCCCGATAGTCGCCCATGAACAGTAGAGAAGCGAGTAGTAAAAGGCCGTTCTTCACCCTTTCAGCTTCTTCTTCGCCTCAGGATATGAAAGCGCCCTTTCGAGCGTCACCTGGTTGAATCCGACGATCTCCTTGTAAAGTTTCTGCGCGCTCTGCTGGTCGCCCGCTTTCTCGTAGGCGCGCGCGAGCAACAGCTTGTGGAACGGGTCGTTCATGTCGGCCTGCTTCAGGTGCTCTATGGCCTTCGGGTAATCGCGCGCTTCCAGCTTCAGATACCCCACGATGTAGTGATAAGCAGGCAGGAACTGCTGGCCCTGCTCGCCGCCTTCATCGATCATCTTTTTGATCATCTCGGCCTCTTTCCAGGCTTCTTCGTGCTTACCCATCTTGGCAAGCGCGCGTCCGCGCCCGTGGATCAGGCGGCCATACCATATCTTCTTCTGGTCCTCCGGTATAGAGCTTTGCGCGACCGTCTCATAGCCCTTTTCATACGCCTTGATCGATTCTTCGGCGCGACCGGCTTCGAGCAGCAGCCGCCCTATCGAGTTCCATATGAACACGGGCGGGAAGTTAGCAGCGCCGCCCGTCTTTACATACTCGTCCTGGTATGTGTTCAGATGCGACAATGCCGACTTCACATCGCTCTCATACAGGTATGAGAAGGCGATACCGTAATGCGGCATAAAAGGAGACGACCCCTCGGCCTTCTTGCTCAGGGACGCCTTGAACGCCTCGCGGGCCTTGCCGTACTCGCCCTTGAGAAGATGTATGTTGCCGAGGAAGCCATGCACCCTTGCCGTGCTGCTGTCGATCTGTTTGGCGCGCTCGAAAGCAGCCTTCGCTTCTTCGAGCTTGCCCTGGTTGGAATAGACCTGGCCGAGCATCATGTGAACCATACGCTCTTCAGGGTACTGCTTTGCGAGGTCCGTGAATATCTCAGCCGCCTTGTCGTTTTGTTGCGCGCGGGTCAGAAAGACCGCTTCGATGTAGCGCCGCTCGCCGTCCGATGCCGTCTTGATAAGCTCGTTCGTCTTATCGACGTGCTGCTTGGCATTGGGGGGCGGGGTGAAGGTCGCGAGATAGTAGTGGCCGAAGGCGAACTGCGGGTCGAGTTCCACCATCTTCTGCGCAAGAGGTAGCAACTGCTGCACGTTCTCAAAACTCTCTATGCCTCGCACGACCTTGTCGACCAGTTGTTTGGCTTCTTCCGATTTGGTTGTGAATGTGAACCTCTTGCCGTTAGCCTTCCCCTCAATTCCAAAGGCGGCGACGGCGATAAACAGCACCACCGCCATACCGGCAGAGAGACTGCGAAGTGTCTTATCTATTCTCATTTTGTCATACCTCTCCAGTGAGCTTCTTGTCCACGGGCCTGAAGTATCGGCCTCGGTGGTTTATCAAGTGCATATGCCGTAACCTCGTTCGGCCAGCGAGCTATAGGCTTATCACGACTTCGAAATCGCATCATCAAATAATTGTTAATTGATGTAATTAATTGTAAAACTGTTAGCTTTTTCGGCCATTTGCACCCTTCAGGGCGGTCCCGAAAGGGCAAAAAACAAAAAGCGGAGAGAATCACTCTCCGCCTTCTGTCTTCATCCTGTAAAAAGCAGCAATCAGTTGTTCTTGCTCTTTGCGCCGCCAGATGATGTTTGTTCTGCCGTAAGCCGGTTATCGACTTTCTTGACGCAATCGACTCGCCTGGTCAGGCGGGTCGCAACGCCTTTCAGCCCCGCCTTCTTCACAATCCCCTTGAGCGTCACGACACCGGCGCTTGTTGTCACATCGATAGTTGAGTCTTTAAGCGAAGGCGCTTTCGCGAGGCTCGCCCTTACATTGGCTGTTATAGCTGAGTCTGTAACGGTCGAGCAATCGACGGGCGGGGCCTTTTCTGTTCTGGTCTTTCTCGTAGTCTTTATGCCGCTGCTTTCCTGCATAGCAAAAGCGGTAGAGGCAACCATTAAGGACAATAGGACGACAGCCAGTCTTCTCATACCGGGTTCTCCTTCTCGGTGATTGGTTTTAGGGAGCAGGTGTTGGAGGGGATGACGGAGTGCCCTGACTCCTCGAATGGGATAGACGCGGAATGCCCGAACTATTTTGCAGGAATCTTACGGCAGTCGCTTAATTGCTCAACTCCCTGTGCGTGCGAATCCAAAGCTCGTCGACCGAGCCTTCTTTAAGCATCTTCGTCGTGAAGACGATCTGACCGGCGTGCGTGGCTACGTGGACTGCCACATTAAAGAGCAGGTCGAAGACTGTCGGGACATACGCAGGCTCGTCCGTAGGCTCGGCGAGGCGCGCGGTATCGAATGTTTCGAGCACGTCTGAAACCTGCTTTATGGTCTCGTCAAAGACCGCGAGCAGATCCTCTTTCGGGATCGGTCCCCGCTCGCTGAACTCGGCAGGACGGTCGCGCTCGTAGCTCACGCCGCCAAGCCCGCGCGCGACATAGTGGCGGATGGAGCCCGAAACGTGGAGCACGAGATTTCCCACCGAGTTGCTGCTCGCGTTGGGCCTCCACCAGAGTTGTTGCTCGTCGAGCGACTCCACGCAGGCTCTTATCTGCGCCGGGAGTATCCGTGTGATCCGCGCCCGAAACGCGCTCATAGCAATCTGCTCTATTGTCTTTTCATCACTCATGGTCTTGTCAGCGATCATCGCCCGTCTCCCCGGCCCGGCTGAGTAGCCGTCCTATGAAAGACAGGGTAAGGCTGGCTATTGTGATTGCCAGAAGAGATGCCGCGATGCACGCCAGTACCACTACGACCACTTGTAAGATCATAACTTCACCTTAAA
>DASTET010000605.1:0-6742 GCA_035709445.1 Blastocatellia bacterium
GCACGTCCAACAACCGGTCGCCCTGCTTCTTGAGATAGAACCGGGCCATGCATACGGCCCGCTCATCCTTGAGGATGAGGCGTTCGAGCGTGCTGATGCCGTCGCCTTCCACTACGGGAAACCGCTTCTCGGTTATCGAGAATATCTTCCCGCACTCCATATCGGGTTGGCGATAATAGAAGACGCCGAATTCGTGGCCTTCTATGTACTGCTGAATGATCGTGTCGAGGTTCGAGCGCCGCAGGTACTCTTCCATCTCGCGCTCGGAGCGGACGATTGCCACGCCGCTCCCTCGCTGCCCCGCGTCGGGCTTGAGGACCACGGGAAACCTTATAAGGTTTTCAGCCATGAAAGACCTGGCCTGGCTGATTCGCTCTCCGGCGCCGGGCGATGATTTGATCAGCGCCGATTTCGCTATGTATCCGTTCGACTGCGCAAACCCGCAGAGTATCCCGGCTTTCGATTCTCCTATAAAACCGCTTGCCGGTATCGCCGGATTCGCAGAGGTAAAAAGCGACAGCCCCTTATGCTTTATCGCCAGGTAAACGATGTATAGCAGTACCGGAGGGTAAAAGATCCACGGCGGCCAGAACTCCCATCTGGTCTTCCTGCGCCACGATGCGAGCAGGAGCCGCCGCCCCTTGTAGCTTGCGAGCGAGATAAGCAGCTTTGCCGCGAAGTAGACGAGAGCTATAGACAACAGCGCCTTTATCAAAAAGTTCTGCCCGCCGAAAAGTGTAGACTTCAGCACCTCGCCCCCTACCGCAGCCGAAAGCCCTACGAGCAGCGGCGTCCACACCACGCCCGCTATCAGGAAGTATATCGAGAACGCAAGAAGGCTCGTATTGAGCATCCCGGCGGCGAAATATGTTGGGAGCCGCGCGCCCGGCACAAATCGGCTCGCCGCTATCACGAGTATGCCTTTGCGCGTAAACCACCGGGAGCTTCTCTCGACATCTTCGGGCCGGATAAACCATCTGAGCGGCGCGCGATTGAGCGCGGGCCGCCCAAGGTATCTGCCCGCAAGAAACAGCAGAACGTCGCCTACGAATATTCCGAGAAAACACGAGAACGCGCCGAGCAGGTAACCGATCCTCCCCTGCGCGACCATCACGCCGACACCTATCGAAGTCAGGTCTTCGCTTACAAGCGTGGCGATCACAATCAGGATCAGAAAGACCAGCGCCGTTATGCCGATCGCCTTCGGCGCATCCGACGGGTCATAAGGCCGGGCTGCCGCAGCTATGCGCTCCGGTGCTGCGGCGTCGCGCGTGAGGGTGCGGCCCTCTTCTACGCGGTCAAGAAAATCGCTCAGGACAGGGGCAAACCGCTCGCCGCGAGTGAAGACCGCGAAATGGTTATCCTCCATCAGGTGAAGCTCGCTTTGCGCTACAATCCGGTGGTGCTCTCGCGCGGCTTCGACCGGAACGAGCACATCGCGCGTGCCGTGGATGATTAACACGGGAGCCTCGACGCGCGCGAGCACATCCCTGAGCGGCCTCTGGTCTGTGTCGTAGAAGTTGCGCGCATAAGCGACCCCGAGCATCGCATCGTCGAGCCACCCCATGTGCGGGAAGCCCTCGCGCAGCAACCAGAGCCCCGCGAGCTGCACCCCGTGCAGCGTGTGGTTGAGGTAATAATCGCCGAGCAGCTCCATCTCCTGAACGCCGATGGCCGAAAGCATCGTAAGCGACCTGACGCGGCCGGGGCTTATGTCGGCCATGTTCAGGGCGCCGCCGCCGCCCATGCTGAAACCTACGACGTGCGCGCTCTCTATATCGAGCCGGTCCATCAACTGAAGCACATAGCGCGCGTGCGCCCTGATCGAATAGTCGGGCAGATCGCGGGTCGAATGGCCGAAGCCGGGAAGATCGGGAATTATCAACCGGTATCTCTCTTCGAGCTGCGGCGCGAGACGGTCGAAGTCGCCGCCATGACCGGGGCTTCCGTGCAGCAGGATGATTGCGGGAGCTTTCCTGCCGGCTTTCGGCAGGTGTTCCCTGTAGGCGATGCGAACTTCATTCGAAACGTACCGCTCGCCATCGACCGCCTGCACCGAGACAAGCGAAAGATAGCCGGGCGGTTCGATAGCTTCAGAGTTGATCGCGCGGACGACGTGAGATATGAGCAGCAGCGCAAGGTAGCCGATCACGATGCGCCGTCTCAAGCGGCGCGGCCTGGGTCTCATCGCTTTCTTAAGGGCCGCCATCACAGAACCGTCGTATCGGGAGTGTTATCCTTCTCTCCTCCAGTGCGCAAGAGTCGAGGGCGCTATGCCGAACTCTTCGGGCGTCACGAATCCCTTGAGTCTCAGCATAAGCGCGATGAGCGCATAATGGTGCACGGTATGGCTGAGCAGAAACTGTAGCTCTCGCCTGAGCGACGAGCTGCTCCACCGGCAAGGGTCAATCCCGGCGGTCGCATCTTCCATCCTGACGAGCACCGCCTTCTGATCTTCGGTAGCGGACAGTTCCAGGAGAAAATCGATTATCGTCCGTATTCTTGCCCTCGCCGCGAGGCGATCTTTCTCTATAAGGTCATCTCTTTCTCTCGTGTCGTAATCGACGCGGCCCCGTTCGAGCCCTGCCAGAAAGCAGTTATAAAAGTCGAGCACGTGGCGAAAATGGCTCCCGACGCCGTAATTGAAAAAGGGCGGCAAAGAGTTGCTATAAAGATCATCGTCGAGCTGCTCGATAAGCTCCAGCCCCTGCTCAAGTAGAAAAATGGTTTCATCCGTCAATGTGCCTTCGCGCTGCATTCTTCCTCCAAAACGACCACGGGTATGAATTGCTCTTCGACCGCCTGCCTCAGCTTTACGGCCAGCAGCTTTCGGTCCGATTCGCGCACTCGGCGCGGGCCGAAAATAAGCGTGGCGCGAAACTCAGGCAGCCGCAAAAGCGCAAACAGATGATCGAGAAAAGTCATATCGCCCCACCAGCAAACCGACAGGTGCGCGGGCGTCTCGCCTGCGGGCGTGCTGTAGCTCAAGGCGGCGTAAGATACCGGCAGCCTCATGGCCGCCGCCTGTTCGAGCAGCGCAGGCTTGAACTCCCGAACAGCCGCGCCCTCCGTGCTCGTTCCTTCGGCAAAGAGCACGACCCCTCGCCCGGACGCGAGCGTCTCTTCTATGAGCCCGTTTACGCGCGTTACGTCCCGTCGCTTTTCGCGGTCGATAAAGATCGTGCCCATGCTCCTGCACATCGATCCGAGCACGGGCCAGCGCGAAACATCCCGTTTGGCAATAAAGACGCAGTCGAGGGACGAAGCGAAAACGACTATGTCGATATAGCTCAGGTGGTTTGAGACCAGAAAAAAGGGCGGCTCAGGCAGAACGCCCTGAACCTCAATCCATATGCCGAGCAGCCGGGCTGTCGCCCTGGCCCAGCTCCGAAATATGAAACAGCGCCAGACGTAAAACGCGCGCTTGAACGGCAACGTGAAAAGCGCGCCCGCGCCCCATACCGCGTAGAGCATTAAGGTCAGGGCTGCGAGCGCCACGGCCCGCATGATGGCGCGAAGCTGTCTCATAACAGTAAGAAGCCAGAAGCCAGAAGCCAGAATCCAGAAGCCAGAATCCTGTAGAGAATGATTTCGATTTATCTCAATCGGCTTCAACCGAGACATGATGCGAAAGATTCTGGATTCTGGATTCTGGCTTCCGGCTTCTATCAAAATAGACCCGGCGCGAATGGCCGTCCATGTCCGCTATGTCGAAGATGACAAGAAAATCTATCGTCTTGAACCTGCGGTCTATTGCGGGCGGCCCGCACACTTTCGCCCCGAAACGCAGGTAGGTCCTGAACAGCCTGGGAATATCGGCGACGATCTTTGTCGGGGATACAGCCTCCGCTATGCATTCGAAGCTTGCTCTGGGAGCCACTTTCAGGGTCGAATGCATCTGCCCCGCCCGCTCGATCAAATCCATGACGGCGAGCCCTTCGCGCGGGTCCTGGCTCGTAAGCGAGCAGCAGCCGAACAGGTATCGCTTGCGGTTGTGAAGCATATAAGCCGCAATCCCTCTCCACAGCAGAAAGAGGACCTGTGTGTTGCGGTGCTCGCGGGCGATGCAGGCGCGGCCCAGCTCTATCGATTCTTCGAGCACGTCGCGGGGCAAAAGCGAGAGATCGAATTCTTCATCCGAATAAAACCCGTTCACCGATCCTGCCATCTCGCCTGTCTGCACACGGTATGTGCCGACGATCTTCTCCTCGCTCGTCTCGACGACGATCAAGTGATGACAGTAGAGGTCGAACTCGTCCAGGTCCCGGCCTGTCTGAAAAGACGATTCCAGCCCCTCGCCAAGCTCCAGGTTGAAGACTTCGAACCTGAGCTTCAATACCGCATCAAGCTCATGGCGGTTGCGGGCGAAGCGGAGCAAGTACCGCCCTTCACGTATCTCAGCCTGCGGCAGGTACGCCTCGTTTGCCGGATATACCTGCTCTTCGGTTGAGGCGAAAGTCGCTCGCCACGCCAGGGGAATCTTGCTGTCCATACCCGACCTCTGCGGTATAAATAAACCGCTCCTGAGATGTATCCGGTTTGAGGCCCGGTTTATTCCACGGACAGGCTGATGCTCAGGCCAGGCGTTCGAGCCCGTGCGCGTGAGCGTGCCACTGGCGTATGTACCCCGCCGTCTTTCGCGCCTCGGGAAGCTGCTGGCCCGTCAACTCCGTGTAGACTTTTTCAACCTGATAGGGGAGAGACCTCAAGCTCACGTATCGAGCTATCTGAGCGTTGCCGGAAAGCTCGGCCCGTATCTTCTCAACGGAGTCGCGCACTTCCCGGCCTGACTTTCTGGCGCGGACCAGGGCATCGACCTGCTGGCGCAACGCCTTGAAGAACGCCTGCTGGTCTACAAGCATTGCATCTGTCCCGCGCGGGCCGTGGCCGGGACATATCGTGCGCGCCCCGAGCCGCCGCGCCGCGTCGAGCGTCGCTATCCATTTTTCCGTGTCGCCGTCGCCCACGAAGTTGTACGCGCCGTTCACGCACAGGTCGCCCGTAAAGAGTATGCGCTCTTTCGGCAGCCACGCCACCGCGTCGCCGTAAGTATGCGCTACCCCGAGGTGGATCAGCTCGACCCGATGTTTTCCGTCATCGAATATCATCTCGCGCGGGAAGAGGACCGAAGGCGGCTTGAGGCGGCTCGCCTTGACGTCGGGCCGCTGCGCTGCGGTCTCCTCCCACCGGCCGGGCTTCTGGCCATAGTACCCGGTCTCGTACCGCTTCATCTCTTCGATGACGCCCGTGTGCGCGACGGGGGTGGCGCCGTTTTCGACCCACACCTGGTTGCCGTACGCATGATCGCCATGGTGATGCGTGTCGAACGCGAAGCGGATCGGTTTATCCGTAACCGCGCGAATCTTTGGGAGCACCTCCTCGGCCCCCGAAGGAAAATTCGCATCGATGACCAGCACATAATCTTCAAAGACGACCCACCCGTTATTACAGTGGCCTTTAAAGATCAGGTTGCCTTCATGAAAATAGACGTCCGGCGCGACCGTATCGACCTTCCCGATTGAGCTTTGGGCATCGGCCTGTTTGCTTCTGCTCTCGGCGTCCGAGGCTGCAAGCCCAAGCAGCGCGGCGCCCCCCATCAACATCTCCCGTCGTGTGACACGACACATAGCGGCCCTCTCCTTTCTTCAGCTTGGCAAGCTCTTTCACAGCCGATTCACAGGGGCCTATAGTAGCACTCTCCGCCGGACGCTCAAAGAGAGAGTGTGTGCAATGGTATTAGCCACAGAGTACACAGATGGCACAGAGGTAATTTACAGTGTAGCCTCTGTGTCCTCCGTGCCCTCTGTGGTTACATTATGAACCGTTATTGCTTGATCAGGCCGGGCCAGTTCTTATCGCCCTCTGTGATGAGCTTCGCCGAGTCCTGCTCCCACTTCTTCTTTACGTCCTGGTTGTAGTTCAAGTAGAGCTTGCCGTCTAGAATCTTCCACGCTTCGGGATCGCCGGGCGCGGTATAGCCGTGCCCGACGGCCCAGGAGCAGTAGCCGCCATATTGCGGAGCAAACTTCTGCGGGTCGCTTGCGAACCGGTCTCGGTTGGCCGCGCTTGCAAATAACCATTTTGCGCCTCCGTACTCGTGATGGAATTGCTGAGAGCCCATCACCGCCTGACCGTCATTGAAATAGGCGACCGCGTCGTATCCCTTGAGCGCGAGGTCTCCTGATTCCTTGTTGATGGGGTCCACCTTCTCCGAACCCCTGTCTGAGGGTGTACCGTTCGAGCCGCACCCGGCGAGGATAAAGGCGGATAAAAGGATCATTGCGATAAGCACAAGGTTCTTCGTCTTCATAACCACTCCTGATCGACAATCTTCGATGATCTGCGCTGAATAGATGACCGGCGGCGGGAGAATTATTCCAGGCCCGGCGACTGGCGAGAGGCTCAGGGAGCCTGTTTCAGGCGCTTGCGGAGTTGACCCGGTGGGTGCCGGCATTTATACGGTAGCCCTCGGCGAAGGCGGCGAGTTCTACTCTCAGCATTTTCCTGCCGCGATTGAGCCTCGACATCACAGTCCCGAGGGGTATGCTCAGAGTTTCGGCGATCTCCTTGTAGGAGAACTCTTCGACATCTGCCAGTATGATCACTTCGCGGTACTGCTCGGAGATTCGCTCAAGCGCCAGAAGCACATCCTCATCGCTCAGGCCCTGGGGCACGGGCGGTTCATAAACGAGCGTGTCCTTCATAGCATCGTCGGTCGTTTGAGCCGACTTCATATCGAACC
>DASTET010000606.1:0-2475 GCA_035709445.1 Blastocatellia bacterium
TCTCGGCCGGGCCTTGTCGTTTCCACTCTTTGAAGGACGCCAGAAAGTGGGGGAACAGCCTGCCCTGCAAGCATATCTCAAAGGTAATGGGGCAGATGACATATTACAACTCAGTCCCCTGGGTATCGCCGAGGCCGTGGACCCGGAAAGGTCGCTTGTGATACGTGACCCGAGAGTGATCGAGGACCCGGCGCGGACATTCAACCCCTGCACGGGCGTAGGGACCCCTTTGGGCAAATGGACCTTCGGCCACTTGATGCAACAGATGGCCAACCGGGCGGCGACCGGAATCAAGCCTAACAAATTTGTGAAAGAGTGGCTAAAGCAATGGCAGAAGAATCAGGTTATCAACGGGCGGGTCGTACCAAGACGATCTCAGATCAAGAGCCTGATCATCGATCCCTGGCAACAGGCCAGCGGAGGGCCAGGCAAGCCGCTCGATCTTGCGAAAGCACCCTTTCGTCTCCTTGCCATTGTTAACCGTGTAGACCTGCGCGACAGTTCGGCATCCGGCAGCGGCAACGCGGGTGAAGCGCGATTCGTATTTGGAGCATTAGGTCCGGGTTGTCTGCCGCTACAGTTCACCGTGATCTTCGAATACGGAATCGAGCGCGCCGACTGCCAGGCTTTGAGGGCCTGGGCAAGGCAATGGAGTGACCTTGGCTCGCTCGAATTAGGGTCGCCAGAATACAACGCGGCTCTAGAGGCGATCACTGAGCAGTTCGTGCCAGCCGGGATAGCCCCCGGAAAACAGAATGGAAGTGCGCTAAACCAGCTTCGCACTAATGAGATCGCGCTGAACGGTCCATGGGAGTTGCGCGAGTTCAGGTTATCGGAAGCAGGCAAGCTCAGACAGGTGACAGTCAAGAATACGCCTGATCTGAGTTTAAACCAGACGGCTGTGCTGGCGAGTTTCGTCAATGAGAACGAGGCGGACATCCTCGCGGAAAGGCACGTCGTCCCGGACCAGTTTCCTCCTGGAAACCCTTTTTTAGCAGGGTCGTCGCTGATGCCGACAAATAAGGTCTTCTGGAATAATGCGGCCGGTGGGCCTTTGATCAGCTCGCGAGAGGCGAGGCACAAATTCTCACTACAGACTTGCAACGGCTGCCATCAAGGCGAAACAGAGACGGCTTTCACACACATCCAGCCGACACCCTTCGGCACGCCAGCAGGGTTATCCAGTTTTATGACCGGCGTGAGTGTGGTCGACCCGAGCGACGGCTCGCCGATCAGAGAATTCAACGAGCTACAGCGCCGCGCTGCCGATCTGGACCGACTCGTGAATTCACCCTGCTTGCTTGAGCTGTTTCATAAACCTTTAAAGATGGTCCACTGAAGCGTGGCCTGAAGAGACTCATCAACGATTTCGTTCGATACCGACAGGCAAAGATGTAGAAAACCCTCGTAAGAGATGGAGAATGACCGTCAGACAGCTACTATAAGCGGATCATTGCCGCTGCCTTTGTGTTCAATCTCGAATAGAATTAAATCGGTGGACCGGAGGGAGCGACTATGGCGCGAACAGAACTGTTGTGGAAACCCGATACCCAGACCGGCCGATTGGAAGAACTAACCAGCGATGATGCGCGGTTGAAAGAGCTGCCGCTGCGTCGAGATGTTCGCTCGCTCGGCCGCTTGCTTGGCGAGGTGATCAAAGAGCAGGCAGGCCACGAGCTTTTCGATGCGGTCGAGCGACTCAGATTGCTCGCAATCAAGCATCGCGATTTGCAGTCCGATCAAGAAAGGGGGCAGCCCGGCGAATTTGAGCTGATGAGAGGCGCAAGGGAAATCGTCAGCCAGATGACGGTCACGCAGGCGTACCAGATGACCAAAGCATTTGCGACGTACTTTGAGTTGACTAATCTCGCCGAGACGAACCATCGCAAGCGCCGCCGCCGCGCCCACGAGATACACTCCGATCGCCAGCCTGAGCCAGGCACGCTTCTCGGCACGCTCGCGCGCGCGCGCGACGCGGGCATCACGGCGAAAGAAGCTCTCGCGTGGATAGCTCGAATAAGAGTCACTCCTGTATTCACCGCTCACCCGACAGAAGTGGCAAGGCGAACTGTGCTGTTCAAGCGCGCTCGCATCGCCAAAGAATTAGAAAGCCTCGACCGCCTCCCGCTTTCAGATGGCGAAGCCGCTCAGCGCGAAGAGTCAATCGCGGCGGAGATAACCGCGCTGTGGCAATCGGATGAAGTGCGTCATCAGAAGCCGACCGTGCGCGACGAGATCAGGATGGGCCTCGATTACTATAGGGAGGTCTTGATCGAGACGCTCCCCAGAATATATGAGGAGATGGCCGATGCGTTCAGACAGGTCTATGGACTCCAATTGTCCGCGCGCGATCTGCCGACGATCGTGACGTTCGGCTCGTGGATAGGCGGCGACCGCGACGGCAATCCATTCGTCACCGCCGAAATGACCTGCGATGCGCTTGAGATGGCAAGGCAAACAATCCTCGATCATTAC
>DASTET010000607.1:0-4203 GCA_035709445.1 Blastocatellia bacterium
AAAACTACATTTGGGGAACCAGATCAGGCCCGCTCCCCGACGCGCAGAGCTTCGATAAGAGGCAGCCTTCAGTAATCTACTTCTGGTATAGACAGAGCCCGCGCTACCTTGAGGCGTTCAACGGCAGCTTCATCACTCAAACGGACCCGCCTTTAGATGTATCGAACATGGCGGGTGTGAGGCTGGATACGAAGGGGCGGCTGATCCGGTTCAGCGCCGTTCCCCCGCAGATCGAAGAAGACGGGGAATCCGATGTCCAACCGGCTGCCCCGGACTGGAGCGTGCTGTTTGCCGAAGCGGGGCTCGACCCGGCAAACTTTACCACGACCGCTTCGACCTGGGTCCCGCCCGTAGCCTACGATACGCGGGCGGCCTGGGAAGGGGTTTATCCGGACGCGCCTGATGTTCCTATCCGTGTGGAGGCGGCCTCGTTTCGCGGCAGGCCGGTCTATTTCCACATCATCCCTCCCTGGGAGAAGCCTCTGCGGCAGGAAGAACTCGTGACGACCCCTACGCGAAGGGCGGCGGGCGTGCTTCTGGCCATCACTTTTTTTGCTGGCCTGCTCTCCGCCGTGTGGCTTGCGCGCCGCAACCTGCGCCTGGGGCGCGGGGACAGAAAAGGGGCCTATAAGCTGGCCATATTCATTTTTATATTAGCGATGGTAGGCTCGCTTTTGCGTTTCGATCACGTCCCGACGCTCGGCGGAGAGGTGAATGTCTGGTACGAGGCAACAGCCTGGGCGCTATTCTTATCGGCTTTCATATGGACGCTCTATGTCGCGCTTGAGCCTTACGTGCGCCGCCGCTGGCCCAATCTCATTATCTCCTGGAGCCGGCTTCTTTCGGGCGAATACCGCGACCCAATGATCGGGCGCGATATTATGGTCGGGGCGCTGCTCGGTTTCGGCCATACCCTGGCGATATATATGCTGTATGTGCTTCCGCAATTTATAGGCAAGCCGTCACCCCCGAATCCGGGAGGGAATATTTACACTTTTGGGATGCAGAACCTGGCGGGGACTTTTCTGGCCAGCTCTCTCATCATGAGCTTCATACTCGGTTTCGGCCTGCTTTTTCTGCTGCTTCTCTTTTATGTGCTGCTCAGAAGAGAATGGATGGCCGCCCTTGCGCTGTGGCTGATTCTGGCAAGCATCGGGACCCTGGCTTTTGTCGCTTCCGGTCCCTTGATCGGGTGGATCTCCACGATCACCATCGCAACTTTATATACAATAGGAGCCGCGCGTTTCGGGCTGCTCACCATGATATCGACGCAGCTTTTCTTCGACCTGACGTTTCATTTCCCGATAACGCCGGACCTATCGAGCTGGTACGGCGGGACGACTATCTTTTCGCTCGCCATAATGATCCCGCTGCTCGCCTATGCGTTTTACATCTCGCTCGGAGGCCAGCCGCTGTTTCGCCCCGGCGTGCTTTCGGATTGAATCAGCTCTTCACAAGAAGATTATGGCCGCATACAACGAACAGATGCGTAAGTGCTATTCTGACCCATCAAAGTACAACACTTATCTGAGGAATCCAGCCATCGTCTGCGCGACTCTGCGCAATTAAGAAAGCACTGTGCTGTTTTATTGCACTATTGCGGCGAGCGAAAACGATAACCGTACAACAATGGTCCGTCTTCGCAGTCTTTACACCTTGAAAAAGGACATACGGTTGAATAAACGAGGTCCGAAGCGAGTCTTTGCGCACTGGAATGATAATTGCGGGATGGATATGTAGTGGAACGCTGACAGATGATCGGAAGTTGATGATTCGGATAGATAGCAGGAGGGGAAGACTATGCTTTGGACCATATTCGTGATACTTCTTGTGCTCTGGCTTCTTGGCCTCGTGAGCGGCACTACGCTTGGCGGATTCGTCCACCTGCTGATAGTGCTGGCCGTGGTTGTACTCTTGATCAACCTGTTCGCCGGGCGCAGGACTGTAGTTTAAATCAAACAAGACTCAATGGTGACTGGCCTGAAGCTTTAAGTTTCCAGCTTTCAGGCTTAGGATAGAGCAATCGGCAGTTTTTTGTCAGGCCAGTCATCCTTTCATCAAATCACCGCTGTTGAAAATATCAGCAACAGATTAACGCAGAAAAACGCAGATGATCTCTGTTCGATCTGCGTCTGCTCGCCTCGATCTGCGGCGAGTTTTATGTGTATCGCTCCTTTCCTGCGCTTTGCGCTCCACGCTCTGCCTCCGCAAATTGCTCCGGGCTTCGGTCGAACTTTGTCTTGCAATCCTGGGAACAGAAATAATACATCTTGCTCTTATAGCCTGACTTCCCCGCAGCATACTGCTCATCTACAGGCATGCCGCAGACCGGGTCCGTGTGATTAGCCATGATCGTCTCCTTTCAGTAAGTATTTAAAGCAAAGACAGAACCAGAGATTTCTTCCGATGTTTGGCATATTCCAGCCTCGCGGTATAATTGCCCACGCAATCTTAGGACAGTTCATGGCTAAAAAGATTATCAGCAATAATCGCTCTCTTTTCGCCCTGCTCGCGCTTATCGTAGCATCTCTGCCCGCGTGCCGGGGCGGCGACCGGCTGCCCGACGTCTCGTCAGCCGAGTACCGCGCGGCGGTCCGGGCATTCTATACCGGTGTCACCGCCATGCAGACGGGCGAGGAGGTCCGCGCGGAAGAGAGGCTGACCGAGGTCACAAGGCTGGTTCCGCAGGAACCGGCAGCCTGGGCCAATCTCGGATTGCTCGCGCTCAGACAGAGAGAGCTTGACGTGGCGGCCGAGAGGCTCGAAAGGGCACGCACGCTCGCTCCTGACAATGGTCAGATTTATGTCTTGCTCGGTATGGTCGAAAGCAACCGTGGACGCTTCGATGCGGCCATCTCGCATCTAAGGCGCGCTATCGAGCTTGACCCGCAAAACCTGAAAGCCTCCTTTACGCTTGCGCAGGAGCTTGAACGTCAGGGCGGCGAGACAAACGAAGCCGAGTCTCAACGGCTACTGGCGAAGATGCTTGAGTCCCAGCCGTACAATCTCGCCGTGCTGCTTGAACTCACGCGATTGGCCGCAAAGCGGGGCGATTCGGATGCGCTCAGAGATGCGGTCGCACGGCTCGTAGAAGTATCAGGAGGCTGGCCGACGGAAGCGAAAGAACAGCTCGCCCAATTGCAGACAGCCGCGTCAGGAGAGAGCCCGCGCCTCGCCGCAACCCGCGTGGCATTCTTGCGAAACGTCCTCGTCCGCGTACCGGAATTCAGGCGGGGTCTTGCCGCCGTGCAGACGCCGCGCGAACAGGCAGGCGATCTGATAACCGAATTCCTGCGCCTCCCCTCGCCGGAGCCTGCGCCTTCTCCGCCAGACCTCGACCTTGCCTTTTCAGCCGAGCCGATTTCGGCAGCCGGAGATGCGAGGGGCTGGGCAGGCGCAATCTCGCTCGATGCGGAAAGCTCGCCTCTCGTGATAACGGCGAGCGGACGCGAGGTGAGGCTGCCGACCGGCAACAGCATCCCGTTTCCCGGCGGAGCGCAGACGGTCGCCCCGGCCCCGAACGGCGTAGCGAGCCTCGATTTCAACTACGATTTCAAAACCGATCTCGCGCTTGCCGGCGCGGGCGGGCTTCGTCTATACAGGCAGGATGATAAGGCCGCGTTTACCGACGTAACTTCGCGCGCCGCGCTTCCGGCTTCACTGACAGGCCGCTCCTTTACCGCCGCGTGGGCGGCAGACATCGATCTCGACGGCGACCTCGATATAGTCCTGGGCGTTCGGGACGGCGCTCCGCCCGTGATCAGAAATAACGGTGACGGCACCTTCAAAGAGCTGCGCCCCTTTGAATCGGTAGCGGGGCTCGGCGGTTTTGCCTGGGCCGATCTCGACGGCGACGGCGACCCCGATGCCGCGTTGATCGATCAGGCGGGCGGGCTCCACGTCTTTTCAAATGAGCGGTCGGGCCAGTTCCTCAAGCGCGGTGTGCCGGAAGGGATCGGGAGCATAGCGGCCCTGAGCGTGGCGGACACAAACGGCGACGCCATTCTCGATATCATCGCCCTCTTTTCTGATGGGAGGATTCAAAGCCTGGCCGATAAAGATGAGGGCAAAGAATGGGAGTTGATCGAGATCACGCGCTTGCCGGATGCGGGCGGAGGGCTTGCCGCAGCAAGCGCCGGGCTTTTCGTCGCAGACCTCGATAACAACGGCGGTCTTGACCTTGCCGCGCGGTCTCAGGCTGGC
>DASTET010000608.1:0-3088 GCA_035709445.1 Blastocatellia bacterium
GATCGGGCCCGTCGCGCTGGCCGTCACTACGAACCTCAACATCAACTTTTTACGCAAGCCTTCAGCGGCTGATGTGATAGGCCAGGCGCGGCTGCTAAAGCTCGGCAAGCGGCTCGCCGTCGGCGAAGTGATTATGTACTCTGAAAACGAGCCCGACCCGGTAGCTCACGCGACCGTCACCTATTCGATCCCGCCTGATCGGGAATGACACCGATCTTGATTGCATAGGGTCTGGCTGCTTAGCCATCGTCGTTAACCCTTCCACATCGACACGAATCTCTTCCAGACCCGTACGCATTATTGCATCTATGCACCTGTCAGGGCTGATAGAAGGATTCTTCTATCAGGAATTTGACTGTGACAACTTAGGACATCGATGCGGCAATCTGTCACAGTAATGATGGCTCGGCCAGGTTTTCTCCATAAACGTTCCTCATATCGCTGCCATCTGTAAAAATGGCGCCCCCGGCGAGCCTGTGTGCATGGCAAGGAGATTGCTCAAGTTAAGCAGACCTGAAAGAAGACTGATCGGCAGACATAAGTGTTTTTGCGCCTTATAATCATGCGCAGTGTATCTGTCGGTATGCTTATAAACATCTAAGGAGGCCGCCATGAAGATCTCAAGAAGTAGTGTTCTCTCATTCCTGGCGATGGTTTTATTTGCAGTATCATCGCATGCAGGACCACCACGGCAAACAGCGGTTCCGTCCGGAACTCAAATGCTTCTCAGGCTGGACAACGGCATCAGCAGTAAGACCAGCCGCGTAGGCGACCAGTTTACTGCAAGCGTCATCACCCCAAGCCGCTTTGCTGGAGCAGTCATACAGGGCCGCATAGCTCGGATCGAGGAGTCGGGGCGCGTGAAGGGAAAGACGGAGATGGGGCTGGCTTTCGATTCGATTCAGTTCAGGAACGGCAACACCGCGCCGCTTGAAGCTGAGCTGCTCGAAGTCCGGCAGTCCGAAAACGTAAAGGTTGTCGACGAGGAAGGCAACATTCAGTCCGGCAGCCGTGGCAAACAGAGTATTAAGCGAGGCGCCATAGGAGCTGCGGTCGGCGGCGTACTGGGAGCGTTGATCGGCGGTGGCAAAGGGGCCATTGTCGGAATACTCGTCGGAGGGGGCGCAGGGGCGGGCTCGCTCATAATAGACGGGTCGAAAGAGCTGAGGCTGGAATCAGGCACAGAGATGATGATTCGCACTCTCAGGGCGACCGGCCAGAGCTCCGGCAGCACCGCTGTGCTTTACGGACGCGATCTCATTATGGAAGCCCAGCGCGTGCTCAACGAAAAGGGCTACGATGCCGGCAGTGTAGATGGAGTTATGGGGCCGCAAACACGGTCTGCCATAGGCAGGTTCCAGCGAGACAACCGCCTGCCGGTTACCCGGCGGCTTGATCGAGAGACCGTGGAGAGGCTGGGAATATCCAGGGACAACTGAGCATCGCTTCCCTGAAGCGAATGGACAGGAACGACAGGATTGACGAGAATCCTGTCGTTCCTGTTAGTCCTGTCTATTTCATCTCAATCGCCGTGGACGGCGTCTTCTTCAGCCTTGTTGGATATCACTTCCCCGTCGGGCATAATGATGTTCTCGTGGTCCGAGGTGACGCGCTCGCCCTGCCTGGTCACTTCTTCGCCCGTAGGCATCGGCACAGGAAGGTTATCGAGGAACCGCTCGGCATCGATTGCAGCCATGCAGCCGGTGCCTGCCGCCGTCACCGCCTGGCGGTAGAATGAGTCCTGCGCGTCCCCGCAGGCGAAGACTCCGGGAATATTTGTCGCCATCGAAGTCCCGGCGGTCTTGATGTATCCGACATCGTCCATTTCGATCTGGCCGCGAAACAGGTCTGTGTTCGGCTTGTGGCCGATAGCTACGAAGACGCCCTCGCATGGAAACTCTCTCTCTTCGCCGGTCACTACATCTTTGATTCGCACGCCGGTCACGCCTTTGTCGTGCTCGCCGAGGATCTCTTCGACCGTCGCGTTCCAGATGAAATCGATCTTCGGGTTCTTGAACGCCTTGTCCTGCATGATCTTCGACGCGCGGAGCGTGTCGCGGCGATGAATGACCGTCACCCGCGAGCCGTACCGAGTAAGAAAGGTCGCCTCCTCCATGGCGGTATCGCCGCCGCCTATGACGACAATCGATTTGCCCTTGAAAAAGAAGCCGTCGCAGGTGGCGCAGGCCGACACGCCGTTGCCGCCGAACCCTTGCGGCGTGGGGGCTTCGCCGGGAATGCCGAGCCACTTGGCCGAAGCGCCCGAGGCTATGATCAAGGTGTCGGCCTTGATCTCCTGATCGTCGGTGTGAAGCGTGAAGGGTCGCTTGCCGAGGTCCGCGCTGTTGACGACAGTAACCAGGAATTCCGTCCCGAAGCGGCGGGCCTGCTCGCGAAACTCTTCCATAAGCGCCGGCCCCTGAATCCCTTTAGAGAAGCCGGGATAGTTTTCGACGTCAGTGGTTATAGTAAGCTGCCCGCCCGGCTGCGGCCCTTCGATCACCAGAGGGCTGAGATCGGCGCGCGCCGCATAAATCGCTGCCGTCAGCCCCGCCGGGCCGGAACCTATAATCACCACCTGGCGATGTATCAAATCTTTCGTGCTCAAGTCTATCTATTCTCCTTTCCTTCGGAGAACTAATATTAGATTACTCGCGCGGGACAGGACAACCGGGAAGTCAAAAGCCAGAAGCCAGAATCCAGAATCCAGAAGCCAGAATTTTGGATGTGAAACGCTGGTGTTGAATTGAGGAGTAGTCATCAAGCGAGTTCTTCTGGATTCTGGATTCTGGCTTCTGGATTCCGTTCTTTAAATCCCCTGCGCAGCCACGCTTCGAGCGTGACCAGCAGCCATATCTTTGCGCCTCGCCGGGGTCGAAGCCCGCCCATCCGGCCTGCAAGCAATCGTTCCAGATAATCTCGCTTCACCAGTCCGTAACCCGTCAACCCATCAAGCAATCTCTCCTTCGCAGCGCGAAGCAAAGGGCCTTGAAACCAGGCTTCTACGGGAACGAGCATGCCGCTCTTGGGCCGCTCGATTATCGTAGCGGGCAGCAGGTCTTTGACCGCCTGCTTGAGCAGGTACTTT
>DASTET010000609.1:0-7066 GCA_035709445.1 Blastocatellia bacterium
GACTCGCCAGACTGATTTATGCTAGAATGGCTCGGACGGCCTGTATGAAAAAGAGTCTTTATCTTGAGACGAGTGTGATCGGCGCGTATCTCGACAACGGCGAGCCGTTCCGGCGCGACCTCACCATAAGGTGGTGGGAGCACGAGCTTGCCGATTATACGCCGTACATATCGCCGCTCGTGGTGCGCGAGCTTGAGCGCACGAGCGAGCCGCGCCGGTCGGCCTATCTGAACCTTGTGCGGGACGTGCCGCAGTTTGAGATAAGCGAGGAGGCGACGATCCTGGCCGAAGGCTATGTGTCGCGCGGCATCTTTCATCGTAAGTACCTTAGCAACGCGCTGCACGTCGCCGTGGCTTCTGTCAACAAGACTGACCTGCTCGTAACCTGGGACTTTGGCTATATTGCAAACGTACACAGGCAGGCGCGCATACAGTTGTTCAATACTATCGCAGGCTTTTTTGTGCCGATGATCGTAACGCCGGAGTTCCTGATAAAAGTCTAGCGAGTCTGGCGAGTCTGGCGAGTCGCTTTGATGACAGACATCGCTTTAATCAGATGTTGCATAATAATCAGCACCGCGAGGAGCGGGACTCGCCAGACTCACGACTCGCCAGACGCGCTAGACTGTTTTTGACGCGCCAGACTTAAAAGATTATGTATAGGAAGCCTAGATTCCTGGAAGAGCTTCATGCCATCCGCGAAGAGATGTCGCGCGAGTGTGACTATGACGTGGACCTCTTTGCCGAGATGGTAAGGTCGGGTCAGCGCCCGAGGTATGGACCCGCCAGAGGCTTGCGAGGCTTTCGAACCCGTGCACCCGCGCCCGATTCAGGCGACGAACAAAGATACTCAGGGCCTAATAATGATTAAGAAAGCTCTATTGCTCCATGTATCGCTGGCGATCTTTCTCGCGGCAGCGACCGGTGAGGCTGACAGTATAAGCAGACACGCGGACTGGCTTGCCGAGGCGCAGGTCAAAGAACAGCCCCAGCAAAGGCCGCCCGCCGCTGCATCTGGCGGTCCCGGCATGGTGATGCTCGATATTCCGGGGATCGCCGAGCGCGTCAACGAAGTGGTGGTCAACGTGCGGTCGAACGCCGGAGGAGGCGAAAACGTCGGCAGTGGATTCATCATCGATTCGAAGGGGCTGATCGTAACCAACTTCCATCTGATTGCGAACACGGAGTCGCGCCGGTCCCCGATCTTAAAAGATCCTTCCGGGTCGGACGCGCCAAAGCTTGCGACAAACGTGACGGTCACGCTTCAAGACGGGCGGGTCTTCCCGGCTTCGGTCAAAGGCTTCGACGAGGCGACCGATATCGCGCTTCTCGAGATCGTGACGGACGGCAAGCCGCTGCCGACCGCCGATCTTGGCGACAGCGATTCGCTGCGCGTGGGCGAATGGGTGGTAGCAATCGGCAACCCGCTCGGGCTCGATCATACGGTTACGCTTGGGATCGTCAGCGCAAAAGGGCGCACGGGGTTTGGCGGCCAGTTCGACGATTTTCTCCAGACCGATGCGGCGATCAATCCCGGCAATTCAGGCGGGCCGCTCGTCAACACTCAGGGCAAGATCGTCGGCATCAACACGCTTGTGCTCGAGCGCACTCAGGGTCTCAGCTTTTCGATACCAATAAACACGCTCAAAGCGATACTGCCGCAACTGGTCGAGCGCGGCCGTGTTGCGCGCGGCTTTCTCGGAGCAGAGACATTCGATCTGACCCCGGCCCCGCGCAGCGCGCTCAAGCTCGCGCCGGACTCGCGCGGCGTGATCGTTTCCCGCGCCGAGCGCGGCACGCCCGCAGCGCGCGCCGGGCTGCGCAAAGACGATGTGATAATAGCCGTCGACGGCGAGCTAATCACCTCTTATGTCCAGTTCAATCGCATCATTGCCGGAAAGAAGCCCGGCACCAAGACTTCGATACAGATAATGCGCGAAGGTCGTGAGTACACTTTGAACGCGGAAATAATCGAAGAAACCAAGAAGTAGTCTGGCGAGTCGAGAGTCTAGCGTGTCTGGCGCGTCTGGCGCGTCTGGCGCGTCCCGCTCTTGACGGTGCTGATTACTTTGCAATATCTGATTTATGCGATGTCTGTCTCTAAAGCGACTCGCTAGACTCTTCCTGACTCGCTAGACGCGCCAGACTGTTATATGTACGATTCAGAGCTACTGAGCAACTCCGTGATGTCTGAGTTGTTTGAATGCGTCGGCTTTCAGGTGGCCGACGAAGATTCATACAACTTGCTGGCCGAGTATACCGAAAACAGCGGGGAGCGCAGTCACGTCCATCGCGGCGCCGCAACGCTGCACGGCAGGTGCTGGAAAGTGGGCGAAGGGCTTGAAGTCTGGTCGATTCTTTACGAGCGCGATGCCGATTTTTACTATGCCGATTGCCGCCCTGCCTATCGCAGCCGGTACGTGCACACGGTGCAGCCATGGGAGTTGATAGAGTTCGACGAGGATGGCGAGGCGATAGTTCGCGGGAGCGTGGCGAGGCAGGCCGAGATCGTTTTCGAGTTACAGAACCTTACGGAGATAAACCCGGCAGTCTTCCGCGACTCGCATCTGCGTGTGGCGATGGCAGGACTCGCCTACTCGGCTCAGGTTCATCCTCAGCCGGGCGCATCTTTGTCGTCAGGCCCTCCCGCCTACAGGTTCGATCTGGCCGAGAGACTTCCGGAGATGGCTGACAGCGCCTGTGAGAATGATTATCTGATCTGCGGCCGGCTGCTGGCCTGGCGCGAGCTGCAAAACCCTGTGACCGCAAGCGAGCTGGTGTGGCTTTACCTGGACATGTCGGTGATCAGACTCGAAGTGATGGTGAGCCGCCGGGCGATGCGCGGGCGGCCAAAGATCGGGGCCATGATCAGCGCGAATATATGGTTGCAGGGGCACGTGCTGGAAGCGAAGGAGATATCCGCGCGTTACGAAGGCGTGGACCACAATTATGAGATGGGCGACTTCTGGGGCAGACTTCGAAGGAGCAATTGAGCTGAGCGTCCGGGCGTCGGGCAGACAGTAAGGATAAGAATACGGCCAGGGTGAAAAGAGTTATCCCTCAAGCTTCACTTCTTGCGCCCAGCGATTTATCCATAACGATGCGAAAACCTCTGATCATACTTATTGCGCTTGTCGTGGCGGGACTTCTTGTCGCGGGTGGGGCCTGGTATTACTGGACACATCGCTACGACGACATGATAGTCGAAGTGGCGCGGAAATATGGCCTCGATCCGCCGCTTGTCAAGGCCATAGTCTATGAGGAATCGTTCTTCAACCCGCGCGCGCAAAGCTCGCAGAATGCCGTGGGATTGATGCAGATCACTCCCATAGTCGTGCAGGAATGGATGGAGGCGCGCCGCTCGCGAACGCTCGCGGAATCGTTGTCCGGCGTCAGGGCGCTTCAGTCGCAAAACGAGGAGATAAGCCTCGAAGAAGCGTTGAGCGACCCGGCAGTCAGCCTGCACGTCGGCTGCTGGTATCTGCAAACGCTGCTCAACCGCTACGGCGATGAGCGGGATCCGCTGCCGGTGGCGCTCGCCGCGTATAATGCCGGACCTTCCAACGTGGAGCGATGGGCCCCTGACGCCGACCGCTCTGCGCTCTCGCGCGAAGAGTTCATCGCCCGTATAGAGTTCCCTGTAACGCGAAGCTACGTGCAGAAGATCATCGAGCGATACGATAACTATAAGCGGGACCGCAACCCGAGCTAAGGGAAATAGACGGGATTAACAGGATATTTGATCCGGTGTTCTTGTTAATCCAGTTAATCCTGTCTATTCTTCCGCAGATTGAGCATGTAGAGAAATGTCAGTTGCATCGAGGTTCTCAAGATACTTCGAAAGCCGCATTCAAGGCCGGGGGCACTCCTATCAGGCGGGCGGGCGCGTCCGTCTGAAAAGCGGCGACTCGCGCTCGGTCCGCGCCATCGTGCGCGGCAGCGAGAACTACGAGGTCGAAATAACGGTCACAAAGAGCGGTCTCGACGTTTCCTGCACCTGTCCCTATTTTTATGAGGATTACTGCAAGCATATATTCGCGACGCTGCTCGAAGCCGACGAGCTGGGCTTGCTCGGCGAGGCGTATGACGCGCCTGCGAAGATCAGCGCCGACTTCGACCCGGACTCCGACGAATACTACATCGAAGACGATTATGAGGACGACGAGTATTATGAACCGCCGGTCCGTCAGCAGGCGATCATATCTAAGCCTCAAACAAAGCCTGCATCCAGAAATCAGAAGCCTCTCTCGTGGAAGCAACAGCTTGAAGGCGCGGCCCGCGCGATGGCCCCTCCGCAGGGGATCCAAACCGACTCCTGGCCTTCCACACGCGAGATCATTTATGTGATCGATGCGGAGACGACAAAGGCGTCGGGCTCGCTCGCAATAGAGGTAGCCTTTCGCGATCTGAAGATGAACGGCGATTGGAGCAAGCTCAAGCATCAGAATATTTCTCGCCGGCAGATAGTCGCTATCCCCGACCCTGCGGACCGGCAGATCCTTTCCCTGCTCTCCGGCGCTAAAGAGAGGAGCTCGTCGAGTTATTACTATTCCTACAGCCCGTCGTATGAGTACGTGTCGCCGCGCTATACGCTGACTCACCCGATGGAGCAGACATTGATTCCGATGATGTGCAGGACGGGCCGCTGCCGCCTGCGCCGCTCCGCAAAGGAGCAGGAGCTTCAGGTATTCGATTGGGAAGATGGCCCGCCGTGGGAGTTCTGGCTTGAGGTGCGCAGAGGGCAGCCGAGCAATCAGTATGTGATGACCGGCTCGCTCCGGCGCGGCGGCGAGCGAATGGAGCTTGCGGAGCCGGACCTGCTGCTTGCCGGAGGGCTGGTGTTTTGTCGCGGGCGGGCGGCATTGCTCGACGATTTCGGGGCCTTCCCTCTGATAGTCGAGCTGCGCAAGAGCGCCGCCCTTTATGCGCCCCCCGATCAAACCACCGAGCTGATAGAGACGCTGCTCGCGCTCCCCTTCTTGCCAAGGCTCGATCTGCCCGAAGAGCTGCGGTTCGAGGAAGCGCGAATAAGCCCGCGTCCTCTCCTGAAGATCAAAAAGCCGCGGTCGGGCGGATGGCGCGCCGCTGCTCTGCAAGGCGAGCTTTCGTTCGATTACGACGGAGAGGTGGTCACATACGATCAGCCGGGCCGAGGCATATTCAAGGACGAGCAGAGGCGCTACATACTGCGCGACAAAGAGGTGGAGCAAAAGGCCCTTGAGCGGTTGAAACGAGCAGGCTTTCGCGAGGATTACATTTACGGGGCCGGAAGGGTCCTCGATCTGAACCCCGACAAGATGCCGCCCGTGGTCCGAAGCCTTGTGGCCGAGGGCTGGCACGTAGAGGCGGAAGGCAAGCTCTATCGCCAGCCGGGCGAGATTCGAATAGAAGTCTCATCCGGCATCGACTGGTTCGAGCTTCACGGCACGGTCGAGTTCGGCGATACGCAGGCGCGGCTTCCCGCGTTGCTCGCCGCGTTGAAGCGGGGAGAGAAAGTCGTTCAGCTCGGCGACGGCACGTTCGGGCTGCTCCCGGAAGAATGGCTGAAAAAGTACGGCGTGCTGGCGGGGCTTGGTGCGGACGAAGGCGATCACCTTCGCTTCTCCCGCAGCCAGGTGGGGCTTCTCGACGCGCTGCTCGCCTCTCAGCCCGAAGCGAGCTTTGACGAGACGTTCGCGAAGGCCCGCGACCAGTTGCAACGGTTCAAGGGAATAAAGGCGAGCGACCCGCCCGCGAGGTTCACGGGCCGGTTGCGCAATTACCAGCGCGAGGGCCTCGGCTGGCTCTACTTCCTTCAGCAGTTCGGATTCGGCGGCTGCCTCGCCGATGACATGGGGCTTGGCAAGACCGTGATGGTGCTTGCCCTGCTCGAATCGAGACGCGAGCTTCGGGCAAAGAAGAATAAAAACGGATCGGCCGGAAAGCCGGGCAAGAGCCCATCGCGCGTCGGGACCAACGGCAGACGACAGGCTGCGCCACTTCAGCCGTCGCTCGTGGTCGTGCCGAAATCGCTCGTCTTCAACTGGGAGCAGGAGGCGGCGCGATTCACGCCCGACCTTCGCTTGCTCAATCACACCGGGGCGGCCCGCAATAAGAGGCTCGATAACCTCGAAGAGTATGACGTGGTCGTTACGACTTATGGCACGCTCCGCCGCGACGCGATCCGGTTCAAAGATGTCGAGTTCGATTACGTGATCCTTGACGAAGCGCAGGCGATAAAGAACGCTTCATCCGAATCGTCCAAGGCCGCGCGCCTGCTTCGCGGCAATCACCGGCTCGCGCTGAGCGGCACGCCGGTCGAGAACCACCTGGGCGAGCTGTGGAGCCTCTTCGAGTTCCTCAACCCCGGTCTTCTCGGCGCGGCTTCGGTCTTCAAGCTCGGCGCGTCATCTGCCCGCAACCCTGATGAAGAGACCCGCGCGTTGCTTGCGCGCGGGCTTCGCCCTTTTATCCTCCGCCGCACAAAGGAGCAGGTGGCAAAAGACCTCCCGGCCAGGACCGAGCAGACCATCTACTGCGAGCTGGAGCGGACACAGCGCAAGCTCTACGATGAGCTGCGAGACCATTACCGCCGCTCGCTTCTCGGGCTGGTCGATGATCGCGGCATACAGAGGTCTAAGATTCAAATACTCGAAGCGCTGCTCCGCTTGAGGCAGGCCGCATGCCATCCCGGCCTGATAGACAAAAAGCGTAACCGGGAGCCGGGCGCAAAGCTCGATGTGCTCATCCCTCAACTCTCTGAAGTGATCGAAGAAGGGCACAAGGCGCTGGTCTTTTCGCAGTTCACGAGCTTTCTCTCGATAGTCCGCGCAAGGCTCGATGAACAGCGCATAGAATATGAGTATCTTGATGGGAGGACGCGCGACCGGGCATCGCGCGTCGAGCGGTTTCAGAAAGACCCTGACTGCAAGCTGTTTCTCGTGAGCCTCAAAGCGGGCGGTCTGGGGCTCAATCTGACCGCCGCCGAGTATGTCTTTCTGCTCGACCCCTGGTGGAACCCTGCCGTCGAGGCGCAGGCGATAGACCGCGCGCATCGCATAGGGCAGACGCGCCGCGTCTTCGCCTA
>DASTET010000610.1:0-4013 GCA_035709445.1 Blastocatellia bacterium
TATGAATAGAAGGGACTTCATAAGATCAGCAGGCGTTGCGGCAGCGGCAGTTCCTCTCTCAATGGCGATGGAATCGAAGGCGGCTTCGTTGAGCGCGGCGCGGCCCTTCGTCTTTGCTCGAATCCGGTATTCATCGGGGAACTGGGACGCTGATCCCAAGATGCCATCGAACCTGCTCAACTCGATCGTCGAGTACACGTCGATCAATGTCGAACCGAGCGAGCGTGTGATTACACTCGATAGCGAGGCGCTCTTCTCACATCCCTTTGCTTATCTGACGGGCAATAAGCTGGTCCGATTTACCGCGTCCGAGCGCGAGAACCTGGAACGCTACATCCGCAACGGAGGCTTTCTTTTTGTCGATGATTGCAATCACGACATCGACGGGCTTTTCGCAAAGACGTTCGAGCAGGAGATAAGCAGGATATTCTCCCGACACGAGCGTCTGCGGCGCATACCGAATGATCATCGACTCTACAGGACGTTTTTCGAGTTCCCGGATGGCCCTCCGGCAACCTCTCACGAGCTCAACGGCTGGGGCGATGACATGGTGCATGACTACTTGCAGGCCGTGGAGATCGATGGCCGTATCGGGCTTCTATATTCCAATAAGGATTATGGCTGTGAGTGGAACTACGATTATAAAAACAAGAGATTTTCTACTGTTGACAATACGAAATTCGGGGTTAATATCGTGGTGTATGCCCTGACACACTAGAAGCAGATCGGTCCTGCTTTTCACTCGTTTTGCCCCTTCATCTGTGATCCCCAGGTTGACAATTCTGCGTTTCCGCCCCGTGCCCCTTGGATAGATTGCATAAAGAAAAAACGAGATTATCCGACCAGGAATCAGGTTGAAATGTCGACGATAAACTTTTCTCAAGCCGTCCAGCAGATGCTTACAGTCTCTAATAAGATTTCGGACCTCATTTTCTCGCCGGGTCGCCCTCCACAGGTAGAACTGATTGGAAAACTGACTCCCGTCCCGTTGCCGGGGCTTGAGATGCTCACCCCCGCGCACACTGCGGCAATAGCAAAGGCGCTGATCGGCAATCACAAGGTCGCCGAAGAATCGCTCGAAAAATTCGGCTCGGCTGATCTCTCATTCAGCCTGACGGGTCTTTCGCGGTTTCGGGTCAACATCTTTAAGCAGCGCGGCACCTACGCCATCGTAATGCGCGTCGTCCCGAATGAGATCCCGTCCTTCGAAGAGCTCGGGCTGCCGCCTGTCCTGAAGGAGATAGCCGAGATGAAAAACGGCATAGTGCTTGTCACAGGGCCTACCGGTTCGGGCAAGTCCTCGACGCTTGCGGCAATAATCGACCTCATAAACGAGTCCAAGTTCTACCACATAGTGACTATCGAAGACCCTATAGAATTCATGCACCGCCATAAGAGCTCCACAGTTCACCAGCGTGAGCTGTTTTCCGACACATCCAGCTTCGCATACGCGCTCAGGGCAGCGCTCAGACAGGCGCCGAAGGTGATCCTGGTGGGCGAGATCCGCGACCTTGAAACCGTGGAAGTGGCTCTGGAAGCCTCAGAGACCGGTCACCTCGTCCTCTCGACACTCCACACGACCGACGCGGTGAAGACGGTCGAGCGGTTGATCGGCCTCTTTCCAAAGAGCCAGGAGCACATCATCCGATTGAGGCTTTCGGGGGCGTTTCGCTTTATAGTCTCACAGCGTCTGATCCCGCGAGCCGACGGGCGGGGACGGGTCGCCGCCATAGAGATACTCAAATCGACGGCCCGCACAAGGGACTATATAGAAAAGGGAGAGCGAGAAGGGAAATCGCTCTACGATGCGATGCGTGATGGAAACCTGGAAGGGATGCAGGTATTCGATGCCGAGATCGAGAAGTTCATACGTAAGGGAACTATCACGCTGAGCGATGGCCTCGCGTATGCGACCAACCGGCAGAACCTTATGCTTCAGCTTTCCGACTTTGGCGGCGGCTCTATAGATACGATTGAGAGCGACGACCGGAGTAATTTCATAAGCTGACCTGAGCGAGCCGAATCCTTGTCGAAGCGGTCGCCGTGCTATACTTTTTGTCGCCGGGCAAAGAGCCTGAAGATCGATCAGCTGAGGCGAAGGGCGTGCGTGCGACACGTATTGGTATAAGCGGGTTTGCTTCTAATGTCGGAAAGACGACCTTGCTTTGCGACCTGCTCAGACTCCAACCGGGCTGGGAGGCCATAAAGGTCTCGCGCGGCCATTACCGTTCTTGCGGCAAGAGCAGGGAAGCCTGCTGTATAAGCCCTCTGCTTGGCAGCAGTCCTCTTATTCTGACAGGGCGCGGCGAAACGTTTGCGGCTGGAAAGGACACCGGCCGCTACTGGGAAGCGGGCGCAAGCAACGTTCACTGGGTGATCTGCACAAACGAGCAGGTCGAGGAGGGGGTCAGCAAAGCCCTGGAAAGAGTGGAGTCGGACGGGGTTCTTATCGAAGGCACGAGCTTTCTGAAATATGTGCCCGTCGATTATTCGATCATGGTTGTGAGCCCGTCTTCGGAGGAGATAAAATCTTCGGCCGCAAAGATCATATCGGGCGTAGACGCCATATATTTGAGCGGAGCTAATCGAGATCCCGGTTTTCTGACCCGGTTGCGCGACAGGTTAGTAAAGCGCAGGTGTGTTATAGGAGATGTGCCGGTCTTCGACGAGCAGGACTTGCCGCGACTTGCTGAGAAGATAAGCTCGATACATCACTTGCGGCAGTCCGGCTGAGATTGTCTCTCACATAAGGATCAAAGACAGGATATCCCGTTTTATCTCATCATCGGTAAATCCATTATCGAGGTAGAACCGGAACCGTTCTGTTGCCAGCAGGTTTATAAAGAGGTCCTGTGTCAGTTGATCGGGATGAGAACTCTTATCGGAGAGGACAGTTCGTACAATACATGCGATATGATTCCATATCTCCTGTGCGTCCTGCTCTGCTAAAAGCGATATCCAATCGCTCCCGCCTCCCCGAGCTTCATCTTCGGGAGGATGGTCGAACACCGGCCGCGAGGCACCAAGGGTGAGGGCTTTGGTTGCCATTGTGCCACTCCTGTACTGACTCAAATTCCTGCTGTTTGTCTAAAGTTGAAATGAGGTCGGAGTTTTTGAGGCAAATTTCCCCTCAGATATCAACATAGACACTCGGAGGATACAAGAATTGCCAAAATTATTCAAGCATCAAGGAAGATTCCTTCAATTCACAATATCAGACAAGATAGATAGCATATTAATGGGGTCGTGATGGTGGGATTTAAACCTGATAAGTTAAGAAAGGCACAAGAAAGGCTCACCCTGCCGGAACGCCGGGGAGCGCGAAGGTTTGCGGTGGGCTGGAATGTGACCATTAAGGGGACCGACGGCAAAGGTAGGGAGTTTGATGAGACGGGGGTGCTCCAGAACCTCAGCTCAAGCGGCGCGTTTCTTTATCTGACCAGGCCGTTGGGTATCGGCTCAAAGGTAGATGTCCGGATAAGGCTGCCCTTTCAAAAAGAGAACTGGATGAGATATGAGGCGGAGGTCGTCAGGGTCGAGGGCGGCCAGTTGAAGACCGGGATCGGCATGCATTTTTGCGCAGTCTGGCCTATTTTCCAATCCGAGTGATCCGCAGAATCCTCGCCCGTTCGGGCGGAAAATCTCAAGCGCAATTTGTCTTTCTAGCCTGAAGATCGAGAATACGCTGCTTGAGTCTTCTGAGAACGGCGTCCCTCTCGTCTTTCGATGAAGACTTTCTAAGCTCATCAACGAGGCGGTCTATCTCACCAGCCGATCCTTGTGACTTCTCCTGTCTGGCTTCGACCGGCTCGTCGCCGCCCTGCCCCGACGCGCTGGCGAAGACCTGAAGCAGCACGGCCCAGAACTGATCTATGTGAATAGGCTTTTCGAGACAATAGTCTGCGCCTGCCGACTCTGCCTCAACGAGTATCATCGGACCGCACCCGCTTATGACAAGAATGGGCGTCTCTTTGATTGAGGGGTCTTTTCGGACGACCGAAATGAAATGCAAT
>DASTET010000611.1:0-3916 GCA_035709445.1 Blastocatellia bacterium
TCGATCCGAGCCTGTAACTGCCAGGAGTCCAGGTCGTCGTCCCTGAATTTCTCATTACGACAGAGACGCTGTAGCTCTGGCCTGCGTTCATCTCAAAGGGCACAAACTGGTTTACGCTCGCGGCGTCGTTTATCAGGCTGCCGCCGCCACCGCCGCCACCGCTGCCGGAAGAAGGGTAAATCGCCAGCACGCCGTTCTTGTCGTCGGGGCTGAGGTTTGCGTCTCGCCCGCGCCCGTGAGCCACCGCCGCCATCAGCGCGGACCCGTCTGATGAATGGCCGAGCCCAATGGCGTGACCGATCTCGTGGCAGGCCACTTCAGCAAGATTCGACGAGTTACCCAGAAAGCAGTTCAACCCATCGTTGAAAACGATATCTGCTTCGGCGATGCGCTTGAACACCACTCCGTTTACTGTTCTCGTGTCCGAGCTAAAGAAGGCCACGCGCGTCTGCGCGAGGACGCCCGAACAACCCGAAGGCGGGTCCAACTCGTTCAGGCAGTCGCCGAAGGAAATGGTATTGGCTCCATCGGCGACGTTCCCGCAGCTACTGGTCTGGCCGCCTGATTGAAGCCTTATGTTCGCCCCGCTTTGAACCGGCCAGGCCGACATCGCGCGGCTCAGTTCGGCTGCCGCGCCCCCGGCGACCGGCGCAAGATTGGGGTTGACATTGAAACTTATGGCCTGGCCGCTGTCCGCCTCGTGCCAGCGCACCCCTCCACCGAGAAAGCTGAAGGCTGGCATGTATTGACCTGCATCCCTCCTCTTCAGCTCGTATTCAGAAGGTATGGCAAGTATGGGCTGGTCTCTGCGCTCGGCTTCGATCTGCGCTATGGCGGCGGCTTCGAGTTCGAGCGTCTGTTCGATCTTTCCTATGTAATCCTGGAGCGGCGCGCGGTCGGTCACCTCGGCGCTGTCGCTGCGTGGCAATATCTCGACCTGCCCTTCGCGGACCGAGCGTGAGACAGACTTCCTTCCAGCCGCATCATCGATGATCGAGAACATTCCCATGAATGCGTGCGCGACGCGGAGGCTGCCGTCCCGGGCCGTATTCAGATAAAGCAGGACTTTCTGACCCGGCGCAAACTCGGGCTGGCCGAAAACGGCTATGCCTTCAGGCCCCACGACTCCGCCCGGTTGTCTGAGGACCAGCCGCTCGGATGTGACCTCGCCCTTCAACAGGCGCTCTCTGCGAATCTCCACATAAGTCCATATCATCGTGCGCGCATCATCCCACGCGCTAATGACGGACACGACCTCGCCCGTCACTATCATGCGAGATGTCACTACCAGATCTTTGTCCGATAGCATCACGACTGTCGTCGCTCGCGCTGAGAGTGTTATAAGCAGAATAGCAAAGACGGGGAGTGCAGACAGCAGGACCTTACCAATTGCTCGCGCCATGATGTTCCTTTGAACCTTCCAGTGTGATCGTGCCCGTATATAGGCTGGCCTACAGATACAACGCCCAAAGCCTTATATATCCACGCAGGTCGGGGGCTGAAACAATGATTAAAACGCTAACCTTCGGTAAAACCAAACACCAGGGCAAGGACCGGAACTCGCAGTTCTTAGAGTGTAACCTCTATAAGAGTGACCGGCGCAACTATTGAAGCACCGGTTGGCAGGCATGTCAAGAATCTGCTTGCCGCGCCCTGTTAAATTATCGTGACCTGATCCGCAAAGGCCATGCGGTTTGAGAGATGTTATTACGACAATCGCACGGGACGGATATAGAGTCCGCCCCATGCGATAGAGCAAAACGAGAACAATTCTATTAGCGTCGCGTGCGTTTTCCGCTCATCAGCGACCAGAGCGCGCCGCCGCCTCCGCCAAGCGCCGCTCCTGCAAGAGCGCCGCGCTTGCCGCCTGCCAGCGCCCCGATAGCGGCTCCGGCCCCTGCGCCTATCAGCGTCTTCGTAAGCGTGCTCTTAGTAGAAACCCTTCGGTTGAACGCGCGGCTCGGCTTCTTGGTTACGGCCAGCGCCGTGCCCGTTCCGCCACCGACCAGCGCCCCGATCAAAGCGCCCTTCTTGCCGCCGACCGCTCCGCCGATTCCTGCGCCAGCCGCCGCGCCTCCGGCGATCAGAAGCGCTCGCCGCGCCGTCGTGCCTATACCGCGATCGACCTCGCGGGGTTCGTAATAGCGGTCCGAGAGCACCTGTGAAGAAGCCGCCCTGGATCGCGTGAAATTAGAACGGCCGTTATAATAGGCTGGCCCCGCGCTCACCGCCGCCACGCTTGCATTCCGGCAAAGCTGGCTGCGCAGGACTGTCTGTTGGCTCTGCCCATCCGGATATCCCTGTCCGTACCCGTCAAGATACCCCTGCGAATTGTTCGACATTGATGCCTGGTCCGGGTATTCATATCCCGCGACCCCTGCATTAAAACCGTCCGCGTATCCGGATTTGAAGTCGGCCAGATATGCTTCGTTGCCAGAATTGGCTATAGAGTTCCTGTTCTCGGTATCAGCGGCCAGGGTTGTCTTTACAACCGGGGCCGAAGGGCCTCCAAACTCAGTCGTTCGGCTCGACGGGCGTTCGTTGCTGAATGCGAGCACGCCCATCGCTCCGAGCACGGCTGCCAGCAGCAAGGCTAAGAATTTCTGAGTCATTTATGGTCTCCTCCCTTTTTCTTACACTTATCGAACGCGCCCCGTTATCTTCCCGCCGCCTCGCTCTCGTTTGAGCGTTTAACATCGCGGCGTTCCACCATATCGGGTATCGGGTCGCCCATATCGGGCGCCCTGTTCGACTCTCTCAATCGAGGCTTCTCGTGCTGGCCCGGCTAAAGGCCCCTGGCGATCTTAAATCACTGAATTATTAAAGGATTTGATCGCCTGTCATCGGGCGAGTTTGCGATTGTCACAACATCCCCCGCCCTGAGCTTAGCTTTTGCACGTAGCGTGCCGGAGTTTATGACAGTCGTCTTGCGCGGCACGCCGTTGACCTCTACAACCGTCCCCGCTCTAAACCCTATGCCTCTAATTTCGAACTTCTTGCCGGAAAGCCGAAGGAGCAGGCTGAGTTCGGGAGCGCCCGCAGAGGGGACGAGCGAGGCGTTCAAACGATAAAAGCCGCTCGAATTCTCTCTGAACGCGCCGACGCCTATCACGTAACGGCCCGTATAGGGCAGCACTATGTTGAAGCGCGGGTCATCCCCATCGTTTTGATCGTTATAGAAGAACTCGACTCCGCTATCGGGATCGAGCAGATTGATCTCGGCGTCTAGCCTCGATCCGATCACCTCAGCATCTATGTCGAGTATAAGGGTCTGCCCGGCGTTTGCCACGAAGCTGTAAAAATCGACATCGGTCCTCCCGTCGATATCGCCGAAGATGGTTGCCGGAATCCCCGGAAGTCCCTGCGCGAGATTGCCGTTCGGCTCTGCCTCTTCAACGTCTATGCCGCGAGTGATGTTTAGCAGGTAATCGAAAGACGGCCCGCCGAAATCATCTACGTCGGCTATGCCCGCTATAAGCACTTCATCGCGCGACGGCGTAAATCGTATAAGCGGATCATCATCTTCGTCGCCGAAATCCGTAACGAGCAAGCGGCCTGTGGAGTCGAACAGCGCGATGTCTGCGATAAGATCGGAGTTACTCAGCCTTGCGGCAAAAGGCTCGATGGTTATCTGCTGGCCCGCAAGCGCCTGAAATGCGAAGAAATCGACGTCTCCGTTGAAGCTTATCTCTCCGAATATGTTGACCGGGAGCGACACGCCCTGCGCTATCGTGTCATTCGGCTCAAGCTCGATAATATCGCCGCCGCCTGTGCCGAAGCTCTGCGCAGATGTTGCGGCAGCCGCCCTCCTGTTATTGATGAATCTGCTGACCCGTTCCTTTGTGATCGCCTGGCGGCGACGGCGCCTGTCAGTTTGAATGCTGTCCGCCCGAAGAGCTGCGCCATTCGGGGCCAC
>DASTET010000612.1:0-3985 GCA_035709445.1 Blastocatellia bacterium
CGGCCAAGCTGGACTCGCTCATAATCGATCAAGGCAATTCGATACTCGCGGCGCAATCGTTCGCACTCAGCCTCAAGAGTCGCTTTCTTGCGCTCAAGTATCCGCTCGGTGGCGCGATCCTGGCAGTATGAAGAATCTGCCCGCAGCGCGAAGAATATGGCCACATCGCGGGCCTTGTCGTTCGTATGTAGCGTCTTTCCGTCTTCTGTCCTGGCGCTAATGACAGTGGCTAGCGTCTCGATTTCAGCATCCCGTATCCGCTCGCGCGTCTCGCTCAACTCTTCAACGGTTGCGGCCAGATCAAGGGCCGCTCGCTCTATCTGCTTCGGATAATCCTGTACTTTCATGATCTATGCTCCTATGTGTGAAGTAGGGGCAGCCTCCACGACCGCCCCGGATTGACTCTCAGCCGCGCGCCTTTCGTGCGAGCACAGCCGGTAAGAAATTCACAACGATATGCCGACCATCGGGAAGGATTGCTTGAGGGTATCGGGTCACGATGGACTCTATAGCGGCCCAAAAACCTTCTATGCATTCATCGCGTGTGAACTTGTGGCGGCGGGGATCAGGACCGGGGCGAAATCTGCCCCGGTTTCCTGTTTGCTTCGCGGTCGCTGTGGCGGCGCTCATAATTCGATACCTCCGATGCGGCCTTTGCTCAGCGTTTCCGGTATCTGCCGTACCTTCCCATCGCGCGGGTCTATATAGAGAGTCGAGGGAGCGGCTTCTTGCTGTGGCTGGCCCGCCTCGACATCAGCGGACCATTCAGAGTAACCTTGCCAGTCGTCTTCTACGGCAGGCGCGGCCAGAACTTCGGCCATCTCTTGAGGGTCAATCTGGTAGAACTCTTCACACTGGACAGAGGAATCAAATCGGCTTATGCTGGTCATGGTAATTTCATCCTTTCACCCGTTCACAGCGGGTTGGAAGTTTGGGCCTTGATAGCTCGCAACTATCAAGGCCCTTTGGTTTATATGTTCTCGGCCCACTCAACTATGTCGCGGTAGCCGGGCGTCAATCCTTCACGCTCGCAAGTTTCGAGATATGCTTCGTACTCTCGCCTCAAGCGGTCGCTGTAGCTCTTTGCTCTCGCCTCTCGGTTAATCATCGCTTTATCCTCCATTCGGTTTGGTTTGTTGTCGTCGCTGTCAACAGGTCTAGCACCTTGCTTGCCTGTCTCTTGAGCCCGTCACCTACTCAGCTACGGAACAAGCGCCGTAGTCCCTTTCGGCTTCGCTCTCAGTTATCAATCAACCATCTGACATTGAGGATATTACTACAAGTAGTGATTTATGTCAAGAAAATAATCACTACAAGGTGTAAGATTTTTTATTTAATTAATCTTAATATGGCTGATTTTTAAGTGTATTTTTATGAAACGAGTTAATAACCCTCTTGGCTCACTTACTACCTATTGTAATTGATTTCGATTCGTGCTAGTCTTACCACCTGTAGTGATGTATAAGGGGGTGCATGATGAAACTGAAGGTCAGAGAGATTGCTGAGAAGGTAGGCATTAAGAACGCCGCACAGCTTAGAGCGCGAACAGGTCTAGGGATGAAGACATCTTACCAGCTATGGAATGGAGAAACAGAGCTGGTTTCCCTGCAAACACTCAATACTCTGTGCAATGTACTTCAATGCGGGCCTGCGCTCTTGCTCGAATACACCCCGGACCTTACCGAGGATCGAGGCGAATCACCGCCCGGCCAGGCTGAAGAAACGAAAGCGCGGCGTACTCGAATTAGCACAGCAAAGCGGACGGGGCGAAAGGCTGCAAGTCTTAGTGTGGCTGTTGGGTGAACCGGAATGGCTGTCACTGGCATTCCACCTTACAGAACACCAATAGAGCAAAGCCTTCGCTGCACCTGCGGCGCTCGATATGTGGTCTATCTGGGTGGCGGTATGGGTGATGCTGAGAACAGAGCACAGGAACGGGCCGCAGCATTAAAGGCTCAGTATGTGAATGCTCAGCTCCAGCCCTGGCTGGTATGTGGCTGTGGTCAGCTCCTTGAACTAATGCCGGAAGGATCGTACACGATTCAATGATTCTTAGAGCTTGCCTCCTGCTTTGCTCTGAGGGGATGAGGTATGGAGGCAGATGGGGCAGCAAAGCCGGTTCGCCTGTGGCTGGGCTGCCCCAAAATGAATTTCCCCTTACATCGAAGAATTCTCTTCAGCCTGCGCTAGAAAGACTCCTAAACCAATAGTCTTCCTGTTGAGGATTACTCCGTTCAGTTAAAAGGAGTAATTCTCATCCATTACTTTTCCTGTCGTAGCCCACCACAAACTGCGACACAATCATTTTGAACGCCCACGGAGAATCGGCCAGCTAAGCCCTAATCTTTAGCAGCGCTCCGCGTGCTCACCGGACCGACACTTCAAGTCAGCCGCCGCGTGGGGCCTTCGACGGGTCGAATTCCTGAACAACCTCGATGGTCCCCGTCACCCCCTCCGAGGATTTAGGCTTCGCCAATTCCAGGCCGGCGACCTCCGCGATGATAACTGTGATGTTGTCCTCTCCCCCGCACTCGTTCGCGATCTCGACGAGGCGAGCGCACGCCTGCTCATGGCTGGCGCTTTCGGCGACGACCCGTAGCATCTCGTCGTCGGCCACCTTGTCCCACAGACCGTCCGAGCAGAGAAGAAGCACGTCGCCGAGTCGCAAGGTCAGTCGGGCCAGGGCGACCATCACAGTGTCCCGTTGGCCCATGGCCTGGAGGATGACATTCCGGTAGGGAGATGTCAGTGCCTGTTCACGAGTGATCACTCCGGCTCCTATGAGCACTTCCACGTAGCTCTGATCCTTCGTAAGTTGCCGAATCTTGCCGGCGCGTATCAGATAGAGCCGTGAGTCCCCGACCGATGCTATATGCGCGAGCGCACGGTGGACGACGACGGCAACGAGCGTGGCCCCCATACCGGATTGGCTAGGCTCGCGGGCTGCCACGACCACATCACGGTTCGCCGCCTCGACCGCGCACCTCACCGATTCCATAATGTCACTAGCTCTGCAGGTATCGTCGAGGTGCTCGCGCAACGACTCGAGGGTGAGTACGCTCGCCACCTCCCCTGCCTCAGTCCCGCCCATGCCATCCGACACCGCGAGCAGGATGCCGCGACTCCCGACGTTGAAACGAGGACCACGCGGGGTGGCCGTCGCCATGTCCGCCGACAGGTCGGCGATCACGAACGCGTCTTCATTCGCGGGTCGGACTCTGCCGGCGTCTGTAACCCCGACAGCGTAGACTATCATCGCGATCCCTGGTCGACTCATCGAGTTCCTCCTTGTTTGAGAGTGTAAGTAGCGGCTAAATTATCGCAGTCGTCGCATGCTCCTATTATTAAACTATACTATCCATGTCTAAAGATAATCGGAAGGGGTAATTCTGAATCCTCTTCAGACACAATAATAATTCTGATGCGTGTTTAATCTATTCTCCTGCTATAATCAAGCCACAGGTGAATCAGTCAAAATCCCCTCAAATCAATAAGCGAGTTCCGTTATCACTCTGCGAAAGCGGGGCAGCGGAGAATCTGTAGCACAACTCCGATGGGCGTAGAGACTCGAAAAGGCAAGCTCTATTACTACAAGAAACGGCGCGAGGGTGATCGTGTCGTGTCTGAATATGTAGGCTCCGGCGAAATAGTCCAGATGGCTGACCGAATGGCTGCGCTGGAGCGTGAGAGACGAAAAGAGCAACGAGAATCCTTACAGGCCCAAGCATCGAGCCTGTACCGGATCAACTCTATGGTTGATTCATATTCCGAGATGGTCGACCGTGTTGTGGGGGCACACCTGCTCGCGCTTGGCTATCACAAGCACAACCGGCAGTGGAGGCGAAGACGTGGCTAAGACAAATGCAATACCTGTTGAAAAGGGGATTGCCCCAAAAGTGACATACGACAGAGCCGCCGAGCTTATAGCCGCTTGGTATCACGCCGATGGCGACGGGAAGGACGCAACCGCCAATGCGGACAAGCT
>DASTET010000613.1:0-5376 GCA_035709445.1 Blastocatellia bacterium
GCCGCTGTATCGGCACGCTGGGCACGCCTATAGTGACGGATTCGGCGGATTGCAGCTCGCCGTTCGCCATGATTTTCAGGGTGAAGTCCCTGGGCTGAATCGGCTGCGTGAGCGGCTGTAGATCGGAGGAGGCTTCGGTCAGGGCGCGATACCCGGTGTATATGCCCGCTGATACTACTGCGAGAAAGATTAAAGCGAGGGCCAGGGCGCGAGTATATTTACGCGTGAGCTTCATATGATCATTTCGCTTTCGAGAAATCGGCGGCCACCCGGTCGCCCGCCTTGATCCCTTCGGTTATGACGATATCGATCCCGTTCGATTCGCCGAGCGTGACCCGCTGCTCGCGCCATCCGGTCTCGGTCTTCACCTTGACCAGCGCGCCGTCTGCGGTTATCAGCACGGCCTTGAGCGGGACGGCGAGGCAATCGCTTATCGAAGCGATCTCGATCTTGACCTTGATGCTCATGGCCGGTCGCATGATAGACGTATCGAGATTATCGAGCGCCACCTGCGCTTCCAGCACCTTGTTAGGGATGTCCCAGGCTTTTGGCCGGACGAGGGTGCCTATGTTTTTGACCGTGCCGTAGAAGGTGCGGCCCGGAAAAGCGTCTATCGTAACTTCTGCGCGCTGCCCCGTCTTGACCTTGCCTATATCGACTTCGGGCACGAATGCTTCGGCAAGTATCGTATTGAGGTCCGGAATCTCCATGATGGGCTGGCCCGACCATACCTGCTCTCCGACCTGGAACCGCTCGCCGTTCCATTTGGTCTTATAGACGACCACGCCGTCGCGGTCGGCCTTCGCCTGAAACCGCTCCATGCCCTTTTGAATCTCGCTGACCTTGTTCTCGGCCCGCGTCTTTTTGCTGACTATGACCTTGTAGGCCGCATCGCTCGACTGGCGATGCCATTCGATTTTCGATTTGAGCGCCTCGACCTCACGCCGGGCCTGTTCGAGCGCGAGCCGGTCTCTTTCTATATCGTTTACTGCCTCGATGCCCTCTACCTTCGCCTGTTTCAGCTTGAGCTTTTCAAAGTTGTTTTCGGCGGCAGCCAGCCGGGCCGTCAGGTCCTGGCGCTCAAGGTCTATCTGGACCTTCGTCTTTTCAAGCTCTTTTGTGGCCTGATCCAGCTCGTTTTGAAAACGCTGAAGATCGTCGCGGACCCGCGCCGCGTCGAACATGATGAGCATCTCGTCCTTTTTGACGTTCTTGCCTTCGGGGGCCATGCTGACTATCTGAAAATTCCAGTAGTTTCTGACCGCCGGGGGGCCGCCGTAATTCTGCACGGACGTTGCGCGCAGCAGCCCCGTTGCGTCGACCCAGAAGGTCATCGAGCGCGGGCTTATCATTATCTCGGCGTCCGCCGCGCCCGCTTTTGCCAGAAGCGAAAGCGGGCTTGCTTTTCGAAAGAGCAGGAACGCAGCCGCGACCGCTGCGATGCAGATACTTACGACGATGGCTTTCTTCGTCTTGCTCGACATCGGCTATCCTTTCCGGCCCGCCTCACCTCGACCGGCGCAGAAGTATTGAGTCGCCCTCTTTGAGGACGCCGTTATCGGCCACTCCGTAGTAGACCGGGTCGGTCGAGAGGATGGTGATTGCGATGGGCCGCCACTGGTTTTCGGCTTCGAGCCTGAGGATATTCGGCGAATCGACTTCGAACTCGACGGCGGAGCGCGGGACGAGCAACTGCGATGGATGCTCCGATACGACTATCGAGACCTGAGCCGACATGCCGGGCTTCATAATCTCGGTCACGGTTTTGTCGAGCGAGATGACGACCCTGAATATCTTCGCCTTGGCCATCCAGCTAGCTTTGACCGCCGTCTGCGATATCTCTTTTACCGACCCTGTGATCTCGATGTCGGGGTAGGAGTCGAGCCGTATGAGCGCCCTCTGACCCGGCGACAGCTTAGGCCCGTCGACCTCGTTCACGTTCGCGAGCACTTCCATATTTCCGAGGTCGGGCAGACGGATTATGGGGAAGCCGCTCCACACGATGTCGCCTATCTGGAGCTTGCGCCGCTCGTTCCAGTTCCAATGGTCGCTGTAAAGCACCATGCCGTCGGAAGGGGCCTTTATCGTCATGCCGTCGAGATTGCCCCGCGCCTGGTTGAGCTGGACCTCGAGCTTCTCTTTTTCTATCGTCCTCACCTGAAGCTCGGCGGCCTGCTCTTTCTTCTTCTGCTCGATCTTGGCGATCTGGTTATCGTATTCGGTCCTGGATTTTTCGAGCGCGAGCTGGTTCTCCTGAAATTCGCGGCGGGCTATGACCGAGGCGGGAGCGCGGGCTTTTACTTTGGCCTGCTCGAAGGCGAGCCAGAGCTTGCTCAGCTCGACCTCCATATCGCGCAGGGCCGACTCTTGCGCGGACCGGGTCTTGATAATCTCGTTCTCGGCGGCGATGATTCGCTCTTCGATATCCTTGATACGGTCATGAATTGTGCTGCTGTCGAGCTCTACGAGCCGATCCCCGGCCTTGACCACGCTTCCTTCGGGCGGCATGTAGGTGATCTTCGACTCTTCGGTCGTTGTGGCAAAGACAGTGCGCGAAGAGACGGCCCTTAACTCACCGTCGAGCAGAAGCTTTTTCTTGATGTCGCCCCTTTTGACCTTTTCAATGGATGAATCGAGGCTCGCGCTGCTGATCGATGCGCTTGTCGAAGAGAGGAGCAGACCACCGCGCGCGCGCGCGGCGAGCAGTAAGGCAGTTGTTATCGAAGCGGCTGCGAGTAATAAAGCTAGTGCAAGCAGCGTTCGCTTTCGTTCGAGCCTGAGAGGCCATCCGACCATAAAGCCGATACCTCCTTCTTAACCTACACAGGTTTTCGGTAAAAACGCCGGTCGGGGACCGAAGTTTCAAACTTCGCGTCCTCTGGCACGGGTTGCATCGAGGGCACGCCGGGACAGCTCCCTCGCGCCGACAGCCGTCCGGCCACAGATGTTACTTCTTTTAAGTGCCTATGACAACTTTATCTTACCGACCTGCGCTGAAGTACCACCCGGAGAAAAGACGGTCGGCAGGTAGGGAATGTTAACGGGAATGAAGCCAGGAGCCAGGAGCCAGAAGCCAGAAGCCAGAAGTCAGAATGTGGTTGAAGATGACACCGACTTCATGCACTCGACAATAATCGAGAGACTACGCGAGAGATTCTGGCTTCTGGCTTCTGACTTCTGGCTTCTTTAATTCTTATGAGCCCGCCTCCTCTTCGGGTTTCAGTTTGAAGAAGATCTCAAGCGTAACCTGGTACTCGATCTGACCATTTCTTAGCGCGCCGCGCTGTTCCTTGACCTCGAACCATCTCAGCTCGCGAATCGTCATCTGCGCCCGCTCGATGGCCACCCCTATGGCATGGCTGAAGCTCTCGTTCGATGTCCCTACGACGGTGATCCCTTTGAAAACATCCGTAGTCATACTTCTACCTCCATTAAAATCGGTAATAATCTCGTCACTTTTTTAAGGCCGTTCCACGGTACATTGCGCCGAGCACTCTCGGCGTGTGAGGCATGAGAAAGCGGTCGAGCCTCTCCAGGTCGAAGCCGGACCGCTCGATTATCCTGTCGATCGGACGATTCATATTACACCCACAGCCGATTATCTTCTGCAAAGGGTTGAGCCGGTCCTGGAGCCGGGCCGTTCGCGCATCCTCGCTTCGCCCGTGTTCGAGAAAGATGAACCGCCCGTCTCGCTTCATGACCCGTTTCATCTCTGAAAGCGCCGCGCCCACATCTGCTATTGAGCATAACGTGAAAGTAGTGACGACCGTATCGAAGCTGTCGTCTTCAAACGGCAAGCGCCCGCTCGCGGCGAGCTGCACCTGCTCTACCGGCATGCGGGCGCTTGCTATTCTCGCCTCAACTCGCCTCTCAAGCATCTTGTGGCTGTCGAGCGCGACAAGCCGGGCGACCGCCTCCGGGTAGTGGGGCAGGTTGAGCCCTGTGCCGAATCCTATCTCAAGCACATCGCCCCGCGCTTCTCGGAGCGCGACCCGGCGCTCGCGCTCGACCATGCGATTGCCGAGCGACCAGTCGAGAAGTCGCGGAAAAATGTGCTTCGAGTATATTTCAAATCCCAAATCTCAAATCTCAAATTATTTCTTGAGCCGGTGTGCGAGAAGCCATTTGAAGAACTCCGATTCCGCGTATGCCCTGTCCCACGAGTTATGACCTACGCCCTCATACTCGCTGTAGCGGACATCGCCGCCCGCGGCCTTCAGTGCCTCGACCATCTTGCGAGACTCCGAGACGGGCACAACCGTGTCTGCGGCTCCGTGAAAGACCCAGACAGGGGTCTTCCCGACCTTCTCGGCGACATCTCTGTACGGGTCCGACGCGCTGCTCACGCCGACGTTCTCCGGTATGCCGGGCCTTCGTGGCAGGTTGACTCCGCCGCATATCACGGCGAAGGCGGCGAACCTGCCCGGATTCGACCGGGCGATTGCCCAGGTGCCGTACCCTCCCATCGAGAGGCCGGTCAGGTACACACGATTCGTGTCTCCGTTGAACTCGCGCACCGCGCGGTCGAGCGCCGCAAGCGCCACCTTCTGCATATCGGGCTCGGGCCACCAGCGATTCTTACTGCACTGCGGGAAGACCACTACGGCCTCGACGCGGTCAGCCTGACGGCGGATCGCCGTGCCTACGCCGACCTCCGTCTGTAACAGCCCGTCGTCGCCTCGCTCGCCCGCGCCGTGAAGGAAGAGAATGACCGGCCACTTCTTTCTGCTCGTCCAGCCGGAAGGAACATAGACCTGATAGCGATACGAATCCGCGCCCACCTTCACGGTCCGGTTCAAGAACCCCGTCTCCTTCTGGCGACCGTAGGCAGGCATAGCAAACGTCACTGCGATCAACAAAGCGAAAAGTATCGAACCCTCTACGCGAATCATCGGTTGCGCTCCGGTTTGAGTTTAAGGTGAAGCTCAGCTATTGCCCTACTACTCTACATTGAGCGCGCCAACTTTCAAAATCGAAAGCCGGGGAGTAATATTATCGCCCGTGAAGAGGCGAATCGTTTTAGCTGCGTTCTGTCTGCTTGTTGCCTGTCCCTCGTTTGCGCAACAGGACAACTGGAAGATAGTGCGGTCGAAGACCGACGCTCGATTGCGAGAGATAATCGCAGCCACGCGAGGGGCCATGGGGGTGGTCGCCCTCGACCTGGCAAGCGGCGAGCGGTTCTCCATAAACGAGGATCTCGTCTTCCCGCAGGGGAGCGCGATCAAGATACCCGTCATGATGGAGGTCTATAAACAGGCGAGCGAAGGCAGATTCAAGCTTACGGATCTGCGCCCGGTCGGTCGCGAACATCAGGTCGGCGGGAGCGGCGTGCTCAGAGAGCTTGGAGACGGGACCTCTCAGCTCAGCATACGCGAC
>DASTET010000614.1:0-4894 GCA_035709445.1 Blastocatellia bacterium
CCCGCACTGACAGGCTTTCGGATCGGCGATCTTCAACCCCGGCACCGGGAATTTAAGCTCGGCGTCGAACGCGGCGTACTTCTGTCGCAATTTCATTCCGCTGTGCGCGATAGAGCCAAGCCCGCGCCACTCGAAATAGTCGCGCGGTTCGAAGACCTCGAATATGGCTCTGAGCGCAATCGTATTGCCCTCGCGCAGCACCACACGCGAGTACTGATTTTCGACCTCGGCTCGGCCTTCTATTATCTGTTTGACTATCATGTAAATTGATTGCAGGATGTCGAGCGGCTCAAACCCCGAAACGACGAGCGGTTTCTCGTACTGCTTCGGAACAAACTCATAACAGCGCGTGCCGATGACTGTGCTTACGTGCCCGGGGCCGACAAAGCCATCCAGCTTCAAGTCGGGTGAATCGAGCATCGCCTTGAGCGCAGGGATTATCATTATGTGATTGCAGAAGACGCTGAAGTTTTCAACACCCTCTTTCGCAGCTTGCAGAACGGTCATCGCCGTCGAGGGCGCGGTCGTCTCGAACCCCAGCGCGAGAAACACAACCTGCCGGTCAGGATTCTTCTTTGCGATCTTCAAAGCGTCGAGCGGCGAATATACCATTCGCACGTCGGCCCCGGCTGCCCTCGCGTCGAAGAGGTTTGTCTTCGAGCCGGGCACGCGCATCATGTCGCCGAAGGTCGTAAAGATAACGCCGGGCTGCAGGGCAAGAGATATAGAATCGTCCGTGCGGCCCATCGGTATGACGCAGACGGGACAGCCCGGCCCGTGAATCATCTCGATATTGGGCGGGAGCAAATCCTCTATGCCGTATTTGAAGATAGTATGCGTGTGGCCGCCGCAGACTTCCATCACCTTGAGAGGCTCATCCGTCATCCGCGCAATCTCTTCGGCCAATCTCTTTGCAAGCTCGCTCTGCCGGTATTCGTCTATGAATCTCATCTCACCCCCAGGATGAGAGTGAAAAGTGGCTCTTTGTCAGTATCCTGATTCAAAGCCTGTTATTCACTTTTCACTCTGTAAGAACGTGTGCACCATGTCCCACATTATGTGGTAAAGCGCAACGTGCGTCTCCTGTATTCGATGAATACTCGAAGTCGGGACCGTCATGCAAAAATCCAGAAGTCCTCTGTCGCGCATCTCGGCCATCTTTCCGCCGTCATCGCCCGCATAGCCTATGGTGATCATCTTCATACGCCGCGCAGTCTCGAAAGCGTGAAGCAGGTTTTCAGAGTTCCCGCTGGTCGAGATCCCGAGAAGGATGTCCCCCTCGCGACCGAGCGCGATTATCTGGCGCGTGAACACATCGACAAAACCCACATCGTTAGCCACCGCCGTGACCATCGCCGTGTCGTTGCTCAAACAGATGGCGGGCAGCGCTTTGCGGCCAACCGTGATCGGGTGCATGAACTCGACCGCTATGTGCCCGGCGTCTGTAGCCGATCCGCCGTTGCCGCACACAAGCAACTTGCCCCCTCGATTGAATGCCCTGGCCATCGCCAGGCTCGCATTCAGAATCGCGTCCTTGTTCTCTTCAAAGAACCTGCTCTTTACCTCCACGCTCTCGCGCGCTTTCTCCATGAGCGAGAAGCGCAACTTTTCCATCAGCTCCTGAGGCTTTCGCTCATCCTCGTGCAGAAAGGGGTAAAAAGTTTGAGAGAAATCTTCAAGCGGCTTTGCCATATCGACTTCCTTACTGCATAGAACCCTTGAACTGGTCCATCTCGGTCTCATAAGAGCCGAGGTCGCGCAGCAGCCGAAGTGTCTCTTCAGCCTCCTTCTCGTCAACCTTGCTCATGGCGAAACCGACGTGGATCAAAACGTAATCGCCTACGCGCACGTCATCAAGCATTCCGATGTTGACGTTGCGCCTGACGCCGCCGACCTCGACTTTGGCTATCTGGTTCTCTTCATCGACTATCTCGATAATCTTTCCGGGTATTGCAAGACACATATCATATTCTCCCCGACGCGATACGGGCGCGCGCGACCGCAGCCTGCCCGAGCGAGATGCCTCCGTCGTTTGTCGGCACGCGGCTATGCGTGAAGACCTCGAATCCGCAACCGCTCAGCATCCCGCAGGTTTTCTCCATAAGAAGCATGTTTTGAAACACGCCGCCAGAAAGCGCGACCCGATTGATACGGCGTTCATCTCTGATGCCGCGCGCAACCCGCGCAATCAGATCGGCCACGCCCGCGTGAAACTTTGCCGAGACCACTGAAGGAGAAACGCCGTCGAGCAGATCATCTACCGCGCGCCGTATGACGGCATCGGCTCTTATTACGCCCCCCGTCCGGTCCAGCTCAAACTCATAACCGTCGGCAGAGCCGCGGTCCGCTATCGCCTCCAGCTCAATGGCCGCCTGCCCCTCGTAATTGATCGCCCTCCTCAAGCCGAGCAGGCTCGAAAGCGCGTCGAACAACCGCCCCATGCTTGAAGTCTCGGGGCTGTTCGTCCCCGCCTCGATCATAGCGCGAAGCGCGGACCACGCGCGCCTGTCCGTCTCATGCACGAAAGCAAGGTCGAGATTTAAGAAAGCATCGCCCAATGCCCGGTGTAGGCAGACAGCCGCCATCCGCCACGGCTCGCGTATCGCATGCGCGCCGCCGGGCATCGGAACGTAGTCGAGATGCGCTATGCGCTCGGCGTCATTGAAATCCGCCACAAAAAACTCGCCGCCCCAGAACCGGCCATCAGAGCCGAATCCAAGCCCATCCATCGCAACGCCGATCACCTCGCCATCGATGCGGTTGTCCGCCATGCAGCTTGCGATGTGCGCGTGATGATGCTGAACGCCGATCTTCCTCTCGATCTCGTCGAGCGAGAGCGCATACCTTGTCGAGAGGTATTCAGGGTGCAGATCATAAGCGACTGCAGCGGGGCGAAGATTGAACAGCCGCTTGAAATGTTCTATGCCCTCGGTAAAGGAGCGAAGCGTTTCAAGGTTTTTGAGGTCCCCTATGTGATGGCTGACGAATGCGAAATTATCCCGCGCAAGACAGAATGTGTTCTTGAGTTCGGCTCCGCAGGCGAGAACCTCCTGCTCGAACTTGAATGCCGTCTTGATCGCCAGCGGCGCATAGCCGCGCGAGCGGCGCAGGACCATTTCACGATTGCCGAGCGCGCGCACGACCGAATCATCCGTCCGAATGTGAATACGGCGATTGTGCATCAAAAAATAATCGGCTATACGGCCCAGCCGCTCGACCCCTGTTCGGTCCTCGTAACATATCGGCTCGTCGGATATATTGCCGCTCGTCATAACGAGCGGGCGGTCGATGTTTTCCAGAAGCAAGTGGTGCAGCGGCGAGTAAGGCAGCATAAAGCCGAGCGTGTTCACGCCGGGCGCAACCGCGCGCGGGATGATCGAATCGGGCTTGCGCTCAAGCAGCACTACGGGCCGCTGCGCGGACAAAAGCAGTTCTTCTTCTATATTTGAAACGTAGCAGTGCCGCCTTATCACATCGAGCGAATCTACCATCATCGCAAACGGCTTGTCCTCGCGGTACTTCCTTTGTCGCAGACGCTCGACCGCTTCGCGGTTCAACCCGTCGCAGGCGAGATGAAACCCGCCGATGCCCTTGATAGCGATTACCATGCCATCGAGCAGCAGGCGGCGAACCTGACTGATTGCGTCATCTTCGCCGCGCCCGCCAGGCGCGATCTCATTCCCGTCTGAATCCATTAAAAAGACTCGCGGGCCGCAGGCAGGGCAGGCCGTGGGCTCTGCATGAAAACGCCTGTCGAGCGGGTCTTCGTACTCGGCCCGGCACCCGGCGCACATACCGAAATCGCGCATCGTCGTGTTCGCGCGATCATACGGGACATCATCGATTATCGTGAAGCGCGGGCCGCAGTTCGTGCAGTTGATGAAAGGGTAACGGTAGCGCCTGTCGCCCGGGTCAAAAAGCTCTCCGAGGCACTGCTCGCAAGTAGCGACATCAGCCGAGACGGGGATGAACTTCTCTCCAAGACATTCGCTCTCGACTATGCGGAAGTCGGCATAGTTAGCCGGGTATAGATCGGCCACGTGCTCGACAGACTCTATGAGCGAGAGCGGCGGCGGGCTCGATTCGATCTCGGAGATAAATCGCTCTATTGCCTTCGACTCGCCTTCGACCTCGATAAAAACGCCGGTCCTGTTATTGAAGACCTGTCCTTTGAGCGACTGTTTCCTGGCGAGCGAGAAAATGAACGGGCGGAACCCGACGCCCTGTACTATCCCTCGCACAAGTATTTGAACACGCGCTTCCATCTAGTCGCACCCCGCGCCGCGCGCAGAGATGTCTCGATCACGACGCGACTCATCCAGGCGCGACTCCAGAAATCGCAGGCACTCCTGCATCCCTTCGCCTGTCTTAGCCGAAACTTCAAGAACCCGCATACCGGGGCGAACCGACTCTATGCTTTTGCGCGCGGCCAAAAAATCGAACTCGACTGCGGCGGCTATATCTATCTTGGTTATCACGGCCACGTCCGCCGTGTTGAAAATCGTAGGGTACTTTAAAGGCTTGTCTTCGCCTTCGGTCACCGAGATCAGGACCAGGCGAAGTGCTTCGCCCAGGTCGTAACTCGACGGGCAGACGAGATTGCCTACGTTCTCGATGAAGAGGAAATCGAGTTCTTCGACGTTCCATCCTTCGAGCGCGCGCTCGACCATCGCGGCCTCAAGGTGGCAGAGAGTTCCGGTAGTGATTTGACGGACAGGGGCGCGGCTTCGGGCCAACCGCGCCGCGTCGTTTTCCGTAGCAAGGTCACCGACCAGAGCGGCGACTGCGTGCCGCTCGCCCAGAAGCGAAAGAAGCTTTTCGAGGAACATGGTCTTGCCCGATCCCGGACTCGATACGAGACTGATCACGCACACGCCCGCTTTGTGAAAGCGTT
>DASTET010000615.1:0-2907 GCA_035709445.1 Blastocatellia bacterium
TGCCGCAATTTTATTGCTAATGCTGATCGACTGCAAACGAGTCTTCGCGAACTGACGGCCCGGTCTCTTGAATCCCGGTCCGAATAATAGTAACGTTCTCGCCTATTCATAACGATCAAAGGCCGACTATTAAGGAGAAATTCTGTGCCTACATTGAAAGAACTGTTCGACCTGTCAGGCAGGGTCGCTTTAGTCACGGGCGGCTCGCGGGGGCTCGGAAAAGAGATGGCCGAGGGGCTGGCCGAAGCGGGCGCGTCGCTTATGCTGCTTGCGCGGCGCGAGCAATGGCTCACCCCGGCTGTAGATCAATTCAAGGCTCGCGGCTTTGAATGTGAAGGGACGCTCTGCGATGTCTCAAACCCCGACGAGGTCCAATCCGCCGTCGAGCAGACTATCGAGAGATACGGTCAGATCGATATCCTCGTAAACAACGCGGGCGTCACCTGGGGGTCGCCCGCCGAAGAGATGCCTCTCGAAAAATGGAGGATGGTGCTTGAAGTAAACCTGACCGGCGCATTCCTCTTCTCGCAGCGCGCCGGGCGAGAGATGCTCAAGCGCAAGGGAGGGAACATAATCAATGTCGCGTCGATCTCCGGGATCAAGGGGACGACCGAAGTGGGCCAGCACATCATCGGATACGTAGCGGCCAAGGGCGGGCTCATTGCGATGACGCGCGAGCTTGCAGCAAAGTGGGCAAAACGCGGCATACGGGTCAACGCCATCGCCCCCGGCTTCTTCCCTTCCCGGATGACCGAAAAGGTGCTCGAAGAGACCCAGCCTCAGATCGAAGCCGCCGTGCCGATGGGGCGCGTCGGGCGCGAGGGCGAGCTAAAGGGCGTCGCCGTCTTTCTAGCCTCTGACGCTTCGAGCTATATCACCGGCCAGACTATAGTGGTGGACGGCGGCAGCACCATCGCATGAAAGATTCTCGATTATGAAGATAAGAATATCGAAAAGCCTTGTCGCGCTCCTCTTCATCCTCGCCTTCTTTTCAGGCGCGGCTGCTCAGACGAAGTTGCAGGCAGGCGTCGGCAAGTCCGATATCACGCCGCCCATAGGGACTCCGCTTGCAGGGTACGGCGCGAGGGCGGGCCGTCCGTCCACCGGCGTTCACGACCCGACCGAAGCTCGCGCGATGGTCATCGATAACGGGTCGGAAAAGATCGCGATTGTCGCAGTCGATCACCTCGGCTATGACCATGCGATGGTCGAGCGAGTCCGCTCGATCGCATCGAAGGCGACGGGTATGGCCGCTGACCGCATCTTCGTAATGTCCTCGCACACACATTGCGCCGGTGGCGCGTACCTTGAGATATTCCCGATCCTCGCGGGCAAATACGATCCAAAGATCCGCGCCTTTTACGAAGAGCGGGCCGCAGATGCCGTCATCCGGGCCAACGGCGCGCTCAGGCCCGCGCGCATCGCAATCGGCGCGGGCGAGGCTCGCGGCATCTCGCGGTTTCGCTCTAGCTGGCCTCCGGACGGTCCTGTTGACCCTGAGGTGGGTGTTATTCGCATAGATTCGGCGGAGACCGGAAGACCCATGGCCGTGCTCATAAACTTCGCTGCACACCCGACGGTGATAGGGGCGAAGAACTTCGAGTTCTCGGCGGATTTTGTCGGTTATGCGCGCCGCGAGGTCGAGCGTCTTGTGGGCGGCGATATGATGGCGCTGTTCGCCAACGGGGCGCAGGGCACGATCGCGCCCCGCGCGCTGCGCGGAAACACTGAGTGGGAACGGGCCGAAAACGTTGGGACGATACTTGCCGCCGAGGTCTATAAAGTAATGCTGATGCTCAACAGCAAAGATACTGTTGAGATAAAGCTCGCCCGCTCCACTTTTCAGATCAAGCCGCAGCCGCCGCCGCGCTTTCCTGCCGCCGTTCAGTTCCCGCCCTCTTACGACACAGAGGTCGCCGCCATCTCATTTGATAACAGGTTCGCTTTCGTCACGATACCGGGCGAGCTTAGCAGCATCCTGAATTTTCAAATCAAGGCGCGCGGAAAGCTTTTAGGGTTCGATAAGACGTTTATCCTCGGGCTCACAAACGACGCGCTCGGCTACATCATCACCGAAGACGAATACAGGCACGGCACATATGAATCGACTATATCGCTTTTCGGCCCGGGATTCGGCAGCTTCATAACCGCCGAAGCCTGCCTCGCTCTCGAAAAGCTCAGGCCCGTCGAAAAAAAATAGCTCCCTTCGAGACCTCTTCGCTTTAGTGAAAATTCTCGACGAGCATGAGGTCGAAGCCTTCCTGATCCCTCTGCGTGTATAAGAGGGACCGGCCATCGGGAGAAATCGTGAGACCCAGAAATACCGGCTTCGCAATCGCCGCGATGGGCTTGATCTTGCCGTCAGCAAAGTTGAGAAATTGAATAGAGGTTCCCGCGGCAGACTCGGTAAGGGGAGTGAAATAGATGCCTTTATCTGTTGGCAGATAATTGCTCCAGTCAGAAATGCCGGTCAAAACCTCAACCTCTTCCCCGCCATCGATTGGGACTCGCCATACTGCCAGTCCCCGAGGTGTGCCCTTCGCGTAGTAAAGCGCCTTGCCGTCCGTCGATTCCTTCGGCGCGTATCCGCCATTTCTGGTTACCCGGGCCGCCCCGCTGCCGTCGGTGCGCATCTTCCAGATCTGCTGGGAGCCGCTGCGGTTCGAGGTGAAATAGATCCACTGCCCATTTTGCGACCAGCTCGGGAGATTATCATCTCCAGGTTCATGTGTGAGCCGCTCCGGCGGTCCGCCGCGAACATTGACCAGGTAGATGTCCAGATGGCCTTCCGGGTATGTTTGAAAGACCAGCCGCTCGCCGTCCGGAGACCAACGTGGGCAGTCGGTCTGAGGGCCGCCAAATGAAGTCAATTGGCGGGCGTTCGAACCATCACTATCGCACACCCAG
>DASTET010000616.1:0-12319 GCA_035709445.1 Blastocatellia bacterium
GTAGCCGAGGGTGCCGAGATTGACGCCAAGCACGGGGGTCCCGCGCCCGCCGACGAGCCTCGCGGTGGCGATCATCGTGCCGTCCCCGCCCATCACTATGAGCAGGTCGGCCTGTTCGGCTATCTCAATAGCCGAGGCCGAAGATGCGCCGGGCAGGGCCTGCTTTATTCGATCATTGACGAGGAGATTGATGCCTCGCCCGGCAGCCCATCCGGCTATGCTGGCGGCAAGCTCCGTAGCGCGGGGCTCGCCGGGCTTGGTAATAATGCCGAGACTTGACGGCGCTTCTTGCACCACAATTACCCCTAAAAGAGTCTAGCGCGTCTAGCGAGTCTGGCGCGTCTGGCGCGTCCCGCTCTTGACGGTGCTGACTACTTGCCGTTATCTGATACAAGCGATGTCGGTCATTAAAGCGACGCGCCAGACTCGCCAGACTCGCTAGACTTCAGTAGGAACCCAGAGGATCGTGCGGCGGATCACCTGCACGTTATCCGGCTGTAGTCCTATTTCGAAGACATCGTACTCATTGGCCAGCTTCAGGTACTCTTCGTATAGCGCTCGCAAAGCGTCGCTGGCTTCTTGTTCGATACGATCCAGGTCTTCGCGCAGTTCGGCTTCATCGGCCTCCAGGGCTTCCGGTTCTGTTCTCGGTTCGGTTGTGCCGAAGACCGCTCCGGCCAGCGTCGAGAACATGGCCGCCAGGCGGTTTTCGCTCTCGAATATGTGGAGCTTGTGCGAGATGAAGCTTTCAAGGCTCAGCTCTTCGGCGTGCGCTCCCTTAGCGAGATGCGCCTCACGCACCTGCTCAAGCTGAAGCTCGAACCGGTTGCGCAGGTGCTTCATCTCGGGCTCGACCCGGCTCAGCGCGGCTTCGGCCACGCGAGCGAGGAACTTTTCGAGCGGGTCTTCCGGGCCTGAAAACAACCCGAAAACCGGGTTGAAAAAGACTCGCAGCCGCTTGCTGCGCACAAGCCTGTCGATCAGCTCGGATTCGTACTGGTCTATGTCTGCCTTTGTGGTCAGGTAGCTGCGCGGGTGATTGCGGATACTCGAATCCGGCTGAGACGCAAGCTGCGAGACCGTCGCCATGTCGATTGCGGGAGTATCCCAATCTATAGCGAGATTGCCTTCCGGCAGCCAGGCCGTGTAGCTGCGCTCTTCAGAATGATTGAGCCCTGCGCGCAGGCTCCGAAAATTCACTCTGCACTCTATCAGCAGAGCGGGCCGCCAGGAGAGTTCGCCCGGCCCGGTCGTTCGAAGCCAGAATTCAGTGACACCCTCGATATCCAGTTTTTGGGGCTCCATAAAAACAGCGGTCAGTGGTCAGGGGTCGGGGGGTAAGGATTTATCGTCATTGGCTCGTTGAATCCTGAACTATTAATCACCGGCATAGTGATTACCAACAAACAAACCCTGGCCCTCGACCCCCGATCCCTGACCCCTAGTCAAGCTTGGCCGCTTCTACCGACTCAGGGATGGTCGGCTTGTAATAGAGGATCCGGCCACAGCTTTCGCAGGTGACGAGGTCCACGCCTTTGCGCACGTCACTGAAGATTTTTGGCCGGACCTTCATTCTGCAAGCCGTACATATTCCGTTGCGCACCTCGGCGAGCGCCTGCCCCCGCCTGGTTCGCGACATCCTGTCATATGTGGCAAACAGTTGTCTGGGCAGATTCTCGGAGAGCTGCTCTCTGCGCTGGCTGAGCAGGGCCGATTGGCGGGCCGCTTCTTCCTGCTCGCGGTCGAGCGAACCGAGGCTTAAGTCGACTTCGGCCCGTTTCTTCTCGACGTCGGGCGCGCGCACGAGAAGCTCGGCTTCGAGCTTCTCGATCTCCTCCATGGATTTGAGTATCTCGGTCTCAAGCGAGCTTATCTGCTTTCTGGTGGCATCGATTTCGCGAAGCGCCGTTGTGTATTCCTTCTCGTTGCGCACGCGCATCAAATCTTGCTTGTACTTGTTGTGGTGCTCTTGTGTGGTTGCCAGTTCGGCTTCTAGGTGTTTGCGGACTTCAAGGATGCTTTCGTGTTTGCTTTTCAGTGCCAGGAACTCAGCCGCGTATTGTCTGAACTCGTTCTCCGTTTGATCTCGCTCAACCGGTATCTTCGATAATCTGTCGGCGACACGTTGAATCTCTAGGTCGAGTTCCTGGAGCTCAATGAGCTGACTCAGTTCTGGGCTCACAGGTGTCCTCCATGCTTTTCCACCGGCAAGTCTACTACATCAAAGCGCGATTCACAAGATGGCGCTACTTCGACCGCTCATAAGATTGCCTGACGGGTTCGGCTGAGCTAGAATGCCTGTGGTGCTCCGCTCGAATGAGCTTGCGATCTAACAACTTTGGAGGTCCACATGAAGTCATTGTCAATGCTGGCGGCTCTCGTCGTAGTCGCTGTTTTCGCTCTCTCTGCCGCCGTCCAGACGTCCGCGCAACAACAGATGGTCTCGACAGGCGAAGGGCTGAAGACGCTGCCGGCGTTAAACCTGCAAGACCTGGATGGCAAGCCCGTCTCCTCGGAAAAACTGAAAGGCCAGATCATCGTGCTCGATTTCTGGGCAACCTGGTGCGGCCCCTGCATCGTCGAGATTCCTCATTACAACAAGATTGAGGAGAAATATTCTGGCAAGGGTGTAAAGGTCGTCGGCGTCACTCTGGCTTCGGGCGAGGCCAAAGAGGTCAAACCCTTCGTGAGCCGCCACAAGATGAAGTATTCCGTCTTTATGGGCGATGACAACCAGGCGTACGACTTCAACATAGTAGGCTTCCCCACTACCTACCTCGTCACAAGGGACTGGAAGATATATAAGCGGTGGATCGGCGCAAACCCGCACAAGGCCGCGCAGATAGAGGCTGAGATCGAGAAGCTACTTCGTGAAGAGAGCAACAGGCCGAAGCAGTCGGCAGCGAATTAATATTGCGCCGCCCGGTCTGGTCCCGCGCCGGTTATCCGTAAAACGATACCGCATAGCTGTCATCGCCGTTTGCCGCTCGCGGTTTTGCGGGCCTTTTTCTGTGCTCTTGGGCGGCGGTAGCGCGCGCCGGGCAGGTGACCGTTTTCGCAATACTTCTCGACGCGCTTTGATAGAGTGTTACGATGGATGCGAAGCTCTTCGGCGGCTTTCGATAGATTCCCGTTGGTTCGTTTTAGTACCGACATTATAAAGTGCTTTTCAAATTCCTCGACAGCGTCTTCATAGAGTATTCCACGCTCTACCATCTCATTCACCAGGGCTTCTAACCTGCTTTTCATTTCAGGCATCTCCTATGAATGTGGCTGCTCGGGCCACATTTCTCAGTTTTTCTGTTCCCATAACTCCTTTACTATGGCGTAGCCGTCAAAGAACTTTTCTCTCAGCTCGCTGGAGGTCACAAGAACGATCACGCGACTCCCTTCCAGCAGCGCCGGGGCAAATGCGGCGTGCTCGACCGCCTCTAAACGGACCGGGAACGCCGTGAGCGCCAGATAAACGACCGAACAGATGAGCCAGCCTCTCAACAATCCGAACGCCGCCCCAAGTGTATGATCGACCCAGCCCAGCCGTACGCGCCGAAGCCCTTTGCGCAGCCACATCGAAAGTAGGCTTCCCACAATCAGCACGGTTAAAAAGATCAGTGTGAACCCGACGAGGTTTGCGGCCCTGCGGGTCTCGAAAAAACCGGCGACCGGACCGGCAGCATACTCGTAAAGATATGCCGCAGCCACCAGCCCGGCTATGGCAGAAACAAGCGAAAATGCCGCTTTGAGTATCCCCCTGATAGATCCTGATGCGACCGATGCCGCTACGATGATTAACACAAGATAATCGAGAACAGTCATACGAGCAGGAGTCAGGAGCCCGAATCCTGAATCCTCTTTCCCGTCAGCAGCCTGTAGGCTTCCAGATACTTTTCGCTCGTGCGCGCTACCACTTCACGGGGCAGCTCAGGCCCCGGCGGCTGCTTGTCCCAAGCGAGCGTCTCCAGATAGTCTCGCAGGTATTGTTTGTCGAATGATTGCTGCGCGCGCCCCGGCTCGTATCCCTCTTTCGGCCAGAACCGCGATGAATCCGGGGTCAGCGCCTCGTCGGCCAGCATTATCTCGCCGTCCCTGACGCCGAATTCGAACTTAGTATCGGCAATGATAATCCCGCGCCGCTCGGCGTAGTCAGCCGCCTTGCGGTATATCTCAAGCGTCAGCTCTTTAAGCCGTTTTGTAGTCTGCTCGCCGAGGCTGCGGGCCATCTCGCGCTCGCTTATGTTGATGTCGTGCCCGGTCTCGGCTTTGGTGGCGGGCGTGAATACCGGCTCGGGCAGCCGGTCCGATTCTCTGAGCCCCGCCGGGAGCCGCACTCCGCATACCTCGCCCGTCCTCTTATAGTCCTTCCAGCCCGACCCTGCCAGATAGCCCCGCGCGACGCACTCGAACGGAAATATGTCTGCTCGCGCCACGAGCATCGAACGCCCCTCGATCTGATCGCGGAATTCGGGCAGCGGCTCCGGGTAGGAATCGACCTCGGTCGTTATAAGGTGATTCGGCACGGTATCTTTCAGGAAGTCGAACCAGAAGACGGAGAGCGCCGTCAGCACCGCCCCCTTATACGGTATCGCGTTCGGCATCACGACATCGAACGCAGATATGCGGTCGGTGGCGACGATCAGCAGATAATCTTTTACCGCATAGACGTCCCGGACCTTGCCGCGCCGAAAAAGCTCTACGCCGGAGAGACTTGTCTGGTCAATCAGCCTGATAATTCCGACCTCTTTCTGTGAGGAAATCCCAGCAAATTCAGCGGAACTTTGCGAACATTTTTTTTAGGTTCTGAGATGGCAACCCGCATTATCAGCGCGAGCATGTTCAAAGTCAAGCGACAGACGCAAAACCTCAAACAATCGTTTCAATTTTTTGCGCGCGTCCTTTTTTATCGTTCATTGCCCGCCTTTCGAGCGGGCCTGTATAATCTCTGTTTCGCGCAGCGCGGCCCGCTTACTCGGTTTGCAGGAAAGGTGAACATGGATTTCAAACTTGTATCCGATTATGTCCCGCAGGGCGATCAGCCGCAGGCGATCGAGCAGATCGTTCGCGGCCTAAACGAAGGCACGCCGCATCAGGTGCTGCTCGGCGTGACCGGGAGCGGAAAAACTTTTTCTATTGCCGCTGTCGTCGAGCGGGTCAATCGCCCCGTGCTCGTGATGGCGCACAACAAGACGCTGGCCGCGCAGCTCTATCAGGAGTTCAAATCCTTCTTCCCCAATAACGCGATAGAGTATTTCGTCAGCTACTACGATTACTACCAGCCCGAAGCCTATATCCCTTCGACCGACACCTTCATAGAGAAGGAAGCGACCATCAACGAAGAGATAGACCGGCTGCGACTCTCTGCGACCCGCAGCCTCTTCGAGCGGCGCGATTGCATAATCGTTGCCAGCGTGTCGTGTATCTACGGCCTGGGCGACCCGGAGGCGTATTACGGCATGGTCGCGATGGTCGAGCGCGGACAGCAGCTCTCGCGCACCGCCCTGCTCAAAAAGCTCGTCGAGATACAGTACCAGCGCAATGACATACAGTTCGAGCGCGGCTCGTTTCGCGCGCGCGGCGACGTCGTAGAGATTTATCCGGTCTATCAGGACCGCGCCATACGCATAGAGTTCTGGGGCGACGAGATTGAAGCCATTTCGACCATAGACCCTCTGCTCGGCGAAGTGCTCGAAACGCACCAGAGGCTTCCGATATACCCTCGCTCGCATTACGTAATGCCGCCCGACCGCCTCAAGCGCGCGATCACCTCGATCAGAGAAGAGCTTGACGAGTGGGAGCCGCAGCTCATCGAACAGGGAAAGATCCTCGAATCGCAGCGGCTCCACCAGCGCACTATGTATGACATAGAGATGCTCAAGGAACTGGGCTACTGTCACGGCATAGAGAACTACTCTCGGCACCTGACGGGCCGGCTTCCGGGCGAGCCCCCGCCGACGCTGCTCGACTATCTGCCGCGCGATGCAGTCGTGATAGTCGACGAAAGCCATCAGACAGTCCCGCAGGTGCGGGGGATGTACGCTGGCGATCAGTCGCGCAAGCGCACGCTTGTCGAGTACGGGTTCCGGCTGCCCTCGGCTATGGATAATCGCCCGCTCAGCTTTGAGGAGTGGGAGCGCAGGACCGGCCAAGTGGTCTTCGTCTCGGCCACGCCCGGACCTTACGAGCTGACGAAGACCGGCGGGGAAGTCATAGAACAGGTCATAAGGCCGACGGGATTGATCGATCCTGCGGTCGACGTACGCCCCGTCCACGGGCAGATCGATGATCTGCTGGCGGAGATACGCGAGCGCGTCGCCAGAGACGAGCGGGTGCTGGTCACAACGCTCACAAAGAAGATGGCCGAAGACCTCACGGAGTACTATGCAGAGCTTGGCGTCAGGGTGCGATACCTGCATTCTGATATCGAGACGCTTGAGCGAATAAGGATACTGCGCGATCTGAGGCGCGGCGAGTTCGACGTGCTTGTCGGGATCAATCTGCTGCGCGAGGGACTCGACCTGCCTGAGGTCTCGCTCGTCGCCATACTCGATGCCGATAAGGAAGGCTTTCTTCGCTCGGAGATGTCGCTGATACAGACCATAGGCCGGGCCGCTCGCAACATAAACGGCAAGGCGATACTCTACGCCGACCGCGTGACCAATTCGATGCGGAGGGCGATCTCCGAGACGCAGCGACGGCGCGAGAAGCAGGCGACTTATAACCGCGAGCACGGCATCACGCCTCAAACGATAGTCAAGGCCATCGATTCGACTCTCGTCTCGATAGTCGAAGCCGATTATTTCAAGGTTCCCGTAGACCTGGATCAGGTCGAAGAGTATTCGCCCGAAAACCTGGCAGAGACAATCAGCCGGCTGGAGACCGAGATGCGCGCGGCGGCTGCGCGTTACGAGTTCGAGCGCGCCGCCGAGCTGCGCGATAAGATCAAGTACCTGCGCAGCCGCGAGCTTGAAGTGAGGTAAGGACGAGAAGTCAGAAGTCAGAAGCCAGAAGTCAGAAGCCAGAAGCTGGTCGCAACTGATACTGATCTATTTCACTCGGCTTCTATCGAGATATGATGCGACAGATTCTGACTTCTGACTTCCGGCTTCTGACTTCTTTTCAGGAGACCTCTGCTGTCTCCGCGTGTTCTTTCTCTTCAGGAATTATGCCTGCGGCCTTTTCAATCTCGGCGTTGATCTCTCCGCCGATTACGAGAATAAGCCCCATAAGATAGAGCCACAGCATAAGCACCACGACCGCGCCGAGACTGCCGTATGTTGCGTCATAACCGGGCGCAAATCGCAGGTAAAGCGAAAACCCGAATGAGGTCGCCACAAACGCGATGACGGCAAATACCGCGCCCGGGGTGATCCATTTCCACTTCTGCTTTACGTTCGGCGCGAAGTAGTAGACCGTCTGAATCCCCAGCTCGAGCATGCCGAGCCCTATCACATAGCGCATGGCCGTCGTGACGGGGCCGAACGCGCCTTCCACTCCGGACAGCCTCTCAATCCACGCGGCGATGCGGTCGCCGAACGTCACGAGCACCGTCCCGCCAATGACCATCAGCGACAACACGATGGTAAGCCCCAACGCTATGAGGCGCGACTTCCAGAAGGGGCGCCCCTCGGATATTTCGTACACGTCATTTAGAGCGTTCATCAGGGCGCCCATGCCCGCCGAGGCTGAAAAGAGGGCGAATAAAAACCCGAATGAGAGCAGCCCGCCGCTTCGGTTGCTGAAGACATTTTCGACCCAGTTGTTTACAATTCTTAGCGCGTCTCTGGGCATTACCTGCGAAAGCCAGGTGAGAATGGTCTCCTGCGCGCCGGGCAGAAAGGTTATGAAGCTCAGAAGGAATATCAGGAGCGGAAAGAGCGCCAGCAGGAAGTAATAAGCAAGCTCGGCTGCGCGGCCAAGCGCATTCTGCCGCAAGATCTCTCGCCAGGTCTGCTTGACAAGCTCTTTTAACGTAATGTTTTTGAACATGACTGCTTGAAAAACTTTAACGGCCTTTAAAACATATGCGCAACTTCTATTGGCGCGCTATGATATGAAGCCGTCGTCTTGAGATGAGATAACCTGCGTTATAGAATCGGCCTTGCGCGGACGACCCTGATATTGCTCACGGTATTAATCGATGCAATTCACGTTCATCACATCGGGCGAATCACACGGCAAGGGGCTGGTGACGATCATCGAGGGGCTGCCCGCAGGGCTCGCCATCGATGTCTCGACCATTAATCATCAGCTCTGGCGACGCCAGCAGGGGTACGGTCGCGGCGGGCGCATGAAGATCGAAAGCGACGAGGCGGAAATCCTCTCAGGAGTGCGTCACGGTCGCACGCTCGGCACGCCCGTCTCGCTTCTGATTCGCAACCGCGATTTCGAGAACTGGCAGGACGTGATGAACGTCGAGCCGCGCGACTTTGCCGAAGAGAAACGCGCCCGGCGCGTGACCCGACCTCGACCCGGCCACACCGACCTTGCCGGAGGGCTCAAATACGATACGCACGACCTGCGCGACATACTCGAACGCGCGAGCGCCCGCGAGACCGCCGCGCGCGTAGCCGCAGGGGCCTTAGCCCGCCTGCTCCTCAAAGAGATAGGCATAGAAGTGGCAAGCCACACTGCGATGATCGGCGGCATCCCCGCAACTCCCATAGCCGCAAGCTGGGATGAGATCGCCGCCATACAGGATGATACAGTCCTTCGATGCGCGGACAAGGAGGCCGAGCGCCGTATGGTCGCGCTCATCGATGCGACGAAGGAGGCGAAAGACACGCTCGGCGGCATTTTCGAGGTCGTCGCGCGCGGGGCCGTGGCCGGGCTCGGCTCGCACACACAATGGTGGCGCAAGATAGATGGCCAGCTCGCCCAGGCGATTATGTGCATCCCGGCGGTAAAAGCGGTAGAGATAGGCGCAGGCGTAGAGGTCAGCCGGGCCACAGGCTCGCAGATACACGATGAAATCGGGTATAATGAAGCTGGCCGAAAGTTTACGCGCCCGACCAATCGCGCAGGCGGGATCGAGGGCGGCATAACAAACGGCGAAGAGGTTCGATTACGCGGTCATTTGAAACCTATTTCGACCTTGAGACGCTCGCTTCAAAGCGTCGATGTGGTGACAAAGCAGGAATCCACCGCAGCCTTTGAGCGCTCCGATATAGTGGCGGTTCCTGCGGCAGGCGTAATCGGCGAGGCGATGGTCTCAATCGTCCTGGCCGATGCCGCGCGAGAGAAGTTCGGCGGCGACAGCCTCGGCGAGATGAAGCGAAATTTTGAAGGATATCTGGAGCAGATCAGGCGGTATTGAGCGGCGATGATGCACGATCCGAGAGAATCAGAGAGGCGGCTGGATGAGATCGACCGCGAGGTCGATGAGCTGCGCCGCTCTATCAGCGCGACGCGCACTCACGGCATAATGTACTACCTGCTGCTGGTGGCGATATTCTTTATGGGCTTTGTCATAGGCTACGCGACCCACAGCCTGATAGGGGCCGGCATTATATTGATCGGACTGGCGCTGGTCGCCTGGCGGGAGGTGACCGGATTTCGGGCCAGGACTGCCGTCATCGCTCACGTGCTCGGAGAGAAGCTCGCCGAGCGGCGGCAGCTTGAAGAGAGACAGAAGGAGTTTGAGATAGAAAGATGATTCTAGACATTGTTAAATACGGCGATCCGATATTGACCAAACGCGCCCAGGAGGTCACGGAGTTTGATGAGAAGCTTCATAAGCTCGTCGACGACATGTTTGAGACTATGTACGGCGCGCGCGGGGTCGGGCTTGCCGCGCCGCAGATCGGGTTGCTCAAGCGATTGTTCGTTATGGATTGCGGCAACGGCAGGAACAAAGAGAAGAAAGTCGTGCTCATCAATCCCGTGGTAGAGCTTGAAGAGGGCGAGCAGATCGGCGATGAAGGGTGCCTGAGCTTTCCCGGTTTTTCCTTTCAGGTAGCCCGACCTCAGCGCGTCGTCGTCCGTTCTCAGGATATCAACGGAAACACCTTCACGCTCGACGTCATAGACCTCGAAGCCCGGTGCGTCTCGCACGAGACGGATCACCTCGACGGAGACCTGTTCATAGATTATCTGAGCCCGCTCAAGCGCGATCTGGTCAAGCGAAAGATCAAGAAGCGCGCAAAACAGGGAGACTGGTAAACGGGGTATTCCCAGGATCAAACAGTCCTCGCTTTGAAAGTGGAATTCTTAACGATCAAAGTCTGAATAACCGCAGAGGGCGCGGAGGAACGCAAAGGATTGAAGTGATCCTCTGCTCTCCTCCGCGCCCTCTGCGGTTCAAATTCTTCGGTCTCGACCGAGGGCTGAAATGAAAACCAGGCCGCGCGTCTTCATCCGATACGCTTCTGTACCAAAGCCCGTCGATCTCAGTTCATAGGGCCTCTCTAATCGAACCCTTTTCGACCGATTTCGCGGTGGCATCCATCTTGCACACACTTAAATGAAATCTTTGCAGAGAGGGATATAGGATGAGGTCTGTTTTAAGAATCGTAAGCCTGACAATCGGACTGCTGGTTTTACTCTCCGTGGGGGGATGCGAAGCTCCTCCTCAGGGGGGCGGGACTGTCAACAACACCGCAAACAATAATTCAAACAATAACTCCGCGCCTTTGCCGTCTTCGGCCAGCTCGAACGCCAGCGCGCCGAACCAGACGGCAATCACCCTGCCGGTGCTCGACGCATTCTTCGCCGACCAGAGCTTCGCGGGCGAGCTGAAATCCAGGCTTCAGCTCACCGACGAGCAGGTGGCCGAGCTCAGGCGTATCTCGCAGGAGTCGAGAGAGAGCCTGCGCGAAACCGATGATGACCGGGATTACCAGGGCTCGACCGCAGCAGCTCGCCAGAGGGCGACCAGCCAGATTGAGTCTATCATAGGGCGCGAGAAGATGGAGCAGCTATTCGCCTTCGTCCACGAGCGGTGGGGCGGTAACGGCGCAGCGGCTTCGATGCTGGCTTCAACGCCCGGCAGTGTGCCGCAAGATACTCGCGTTGTCGTCAATGCGCCTGCGTTTCGAATGGATGTGTTTAATAACGGGCAACTGGTCCAGTCCTACAAGGTCGGAATCGGCTATCCCGAATTCCCGCTTCCGACAGGTCTGAGACACGCCGACACGATCATTTTCAACCCGACGTGGACCCCTCCCGATGAGCCGTGGGTCGAATCTCCCGGGAGCAATGTGAAAGTCGGAGAGACGGTCAAAGCTGGCGATAAGCTGAACCCGCTCGGGCTGGCCAAGATTCCTATAGGACTCCCTTCGCTTATACACGGCGGCAAGTCCCCCTCCAGGATCGGCAACTTCGCTTCGCACGGCTGCGTGGGGTTGACCGATAAGCAGTTGATCGATTTTGCAAAGGAGCTGGCTCAGATCGGAGGCGCGACTTTGACGGATGCGCAGATAGCACAGTACCGGAAGAACAGGTCGAAAACTCAAGATGTCAAGCTCAGCTCGCCGGTTCCCGTCGAGCTTCGTTATGAGACGATCACCGTGGAGGACGGCAAGCTGCACATATACCGCGATGTTTATGATCGCAACACGAATACTGAGGAGAACCTGCGCGCCGTCCTGCAAGCCTACGGGGTCTCGTTCGATCAATTGAGCGAAGCCGAGCGGTCACAGGCGCTCGCCGCGCTCAAACAGATGTCGCGAGATGTCGCCACCGGAAAACCTGATACTCAAGAACCGACAGCCAACAGCAATTCGACTAACAGGAATTCGAGCGGCAGAGTGACGCGCAATATCAAAGGGCAGAAAGAGATGGTCATTCAGATAGCGGCGCTCCAGGGCAAAGGCTATCCTGCCCCCGTCGGCATCGAATAAGACTAATGGACAGGATTTACAGTATTAACAAGACTATCCTGTAAATCCTGTTCTGTGTTCTTATCGACTATTCTTCAATAACGGGTAAGGATTGATCGGCAGCCCGCCGCTCCACCTGCCGGGCCTATCGACCCTCGATATTCCGAAATGCAGATGATAATTTCCTTCTCCGGCGTTGCCGGTATCGCCGACGTAGGCTATGACCTCTCCGCGACGGACGATCTTGCCTTCGTGTAAGCCGTCGGCATATCGTGAGAGGTGGCCGTAATAATAGATATAAGGACCGGCGCTGTCCTGCTGGTAGACCATTATGCCGCCTTTCTCGCTCTCATAGAGCTTGAGCAACTTTCCATCCGTTGCAGCAAGAACGGGCGTTCCCTGCGGCGCCATGATGTCTATGGCCATGTGTTGCCTGCCCTCGGATCGGCCGTCGAGAAACGAATCGCGCAATTGATCCGCTCTGATGCCCTCGACCGGTATGAGCA
>DASTET010000617.1:0-4225 GCA_035709445.1 Blastocatellia bacterium
CGACCGATATCCACAGAACGGCTGTTATCAGAAGGGCGAGGATCTTCAGCCCCGTATTCTCCAGGATGTAGTCCATCGCATACCCCCGGAGCAGCTTCATATAATGGAGCATCCTGTCCATTGCGCGATCTCACTTAATAAAGGTCTCGCTGATCCGCTCCCTCGACGGCTCTGCGGCAGCAACAGGTTTCTTGACGGCCCGCCGTTTGGCCGGACGCAGTGTGTCGATGGCCCGTCTAGAGGGCTGGAGCGCGGTCCGCAGCAACTCTCTCAGCCGCGTGCTGTTCAGATAGCGGATGATCTCCCCGTTTTCGACAAAGGAGATCACGCCGGTCTCTTCGCTTACCACAATGGCGATAGAATCCGTGTCTTCGGTTATGCCGATAGCCGCTCTGTGCCTGGTGCCGAGCTCTTTCGATAACTTCGGATTGAGCGTCAAAGGCAGAAAACAGCTTGCTGCGGCAATCCTGTAGTCTCGGACTATTACCGCCCCGTCATGCAGCGGTGTATGCGGGTCGAAGATAGTGACGAGAAGGTCGTATGATAGCGCCGCCGAGAGAGTCACGCCGGTGTCTATGTAGTTCTGGAGCCCTACATTTCGCTCCATAACGATCAATGCGCCTACTCGCCGGGATGATAAGGTCATAACCGCAAGGACTATGTCATCATACGCCTCAGTCCCCATTCTGGCCCGGCCAAACCTCATAGGGCGGCGAAGGTTTGATCCGAGCCGCATCAACGCCGATCTTATCTCGGGCGCGAAGATCACCAGGATGGCGAACCCGAAATAGAGAAGTGTATTGCGCATGACGAACTGGAGCGTCTCAAGCCCCAGTATCACCGAGATTTGATAGAGCAGACCCACACCCAGCAGCCCGACCGCCATCTGAACAGCCCGCGTTCCCCGGACAAGCTTTAGCAGCCCGTATATGATCGCCCACACGACTAGAAAGTCGACCAGGTCGGTCAACTGAAGCTGTTCAACAAAATTCAGTAAGTCGAGGAAGTGAGCCATTGCAATACACTCTAAGACCAAATCTGTCTATTTCCGGTCCAAACAAAAAACAAGGAGCAGCGGTTGAGGCAGGAGAGAAGGTTGCCGGGTCCGGGCTGGGATCTCTACGGGCCCTCCTCAGGTATTGACAGAACTCCAAGATGCCATACCCTGTTTCCTACCTGTGAGGCACATACCGACTCTCTACAATGGCACTAACAATATTACGCGGGCGGGTCGATCACCGTTCAGCCCCGGCTGACCGGGCACGGCGGGGTTACGATCTCATCCTGCTTCTCTTCTCCAGCCTTTCGTGGCGATAAGCTCGCAGACCGGACTGGATTTCGTTATTCTTGCCCGCACCGTTATGGTATCCCGCTGCTGCAACATTATCAAGGATTAGCTGAAAAAGGGGCCTAACTATTTCGTTGTTTCCGCCGATTTCTGTCCCTCCGACCTAACTGTCACAAGACAGTAAAATTTGGCCTTCGATACTGACATTTCGCGTAACCTCCTTTTTGACCTCTCGACCTATCGAGTTGTCATTTACGTCTGCTGGCGATCAGGTCAACGTTTAAGCGTACACGGATACACGATTTGAGTACGTATGGTTGGCAATCGCGCAATGTGATGCTCCTTTTATCCTTTCTTTTTTGCGTATTCTAATTTTGAAATTCATGGCATCAGAATTGCTCTTCTCCCATATGAAGTCACGATCAAGCGAGGTAAATGAAATGACAGTACGATTGGTAAAGAGAGGGCAGAAGCCCGACAAAAAGGAAGAGCAGACTCAACCAAAAGAGACGGATATGGTCCTTACCATGCAGTCGTGGGTTGAAGAATTCAAGTCGAGAAAGAACCAGCCTAACCTGGCCTCGATTGGGCTTGTCCGGCGGCAGTGATCTTGCGAAAAGCTAAAAATGGGTTTCCTCCATCATAAGAGTTGCTCGCCGCATGCAGGTCAAAGAGCCAGCAGGCTTGGATTCCAGGACTGACACATCAAACCGAAAACGTTATCAGGCCGATTATTATCTATCGGGTTGGACCGGGTTAACGATACTGACTTATATCAGCCACCGGGTCGGGGCTTTTCTGCTTCAATTGTATAGCCTTATTGAGAATCCTATCGGCGACCTCTCGCTTCGTGAGCAGAGGTAATTCGACCGTATCTTGAGAAGTTATCAGAGTAACCTTGTTCGTATCGACGTCGAACCCTGAATCGGATGCCGATACATCATTGGCGACGATGAGGTCTGCGCCCTTCTCGGTCAGCTTTTTTCGGCCATTTTCGATGAGGTGCTGGGTCTCTGCCGCAAATCCTACAAGGATTCGATCACCTTTACGCTGCCCCGCAGCCGCGAGAATATCCTGAGTCCGTTCAAGCTCAAGGAGGATAGTCTCGCTATTCTTCTTTATCTTCTGATCAGCCGAGATTGAGGGGCGGTAATCTGCGACGGCTGCGGCCATCAGGATAATGCTCGACTGTTCGAGATTTGCCATAACGGCATCGTACATCTCGGCTGCCGACCTTACTCTTACAATTTCGGCGCCCGCCGGAGGATCTATTGAAACAGGCCCGCTGACAATTTTGACATCTGCGCCCCGGTCGAGCGCGGCTGATGCAAGAGCAAACCCCATCTTGCCGGACGAGCGATTGGTAATACCCCGGACCGGGTCTATGGCCTCAAATGTTGGCCCGGCTGTTATCAATATGCGCTCGCCCGCGAGGTCGATTCTCTGATTTGCGCCGCGAGGTGTTGAGTGAAGCAAGGACCAGGCTCTCTCAATGATTTCGGAGGGCTCGGCCAGACGGCCCGCGCCAACGGTCCGGCAGGCGAGATACCCCTCGCCGGGGTCGACGAACCTGACCCCTCTCTCTTTCAGCCTGCGAACGTTTTCGCGAGTTGCCGGATGCGCCCACATCTCGACATTCATGGCAGGAGCAACGAGCACCGGCGCTGTAGTAGAGATATAGAGGGTGGAGAGGAAATCATCGGCAATCCCATTTGCAAACTTGGCCAGCACATTCGCAGTGGCGGGGGCCACGAGCAGCAGATCGACCGATTGAGCGATCTCAATGTGCTTTATCTCAGGATCGTCCGTCGGAGCGAACATCTCGGTTATCACCGGCAATCCCGAAATCGCCTGAAAAGTCAGAGGCCCGACAAACTGCGTGGCATGCCTGGTCATTACGACCTGAACGGCTACACCGAGCTTTTGAAGACCGCGCATCACCTCGACGGCCTTGTATGCTGCTATGCAACCTGTGACTCCAAGCGATACCTTCATGTTCTATCCCGCTCTAGCGCCCGTAAAGCTCGGTCAAGCTTCTGAGGGCGGCTCTTTTGTCACTTGCTGATAGGTGATAAGCCCGCGCTGCACTTCTTCGAGAGCAACACGAGTAGGCTTCTTGGCAGTAGTCTGGACGCGTGGCCTGGCCCCCTTCTGAATCTGTTTGCTCCGCTTGGCGGCGAGCAGCACCAGCCGGTACTTGCTGTCAATCTTGTTTGTCCATTTCTCTTCGTTGCTCTCATCAGGCATAAGATGATTCTCCTCCAAAAGTAGATAAAATATCCAGGGCAGCCCCCTTCTGTCTCTCCATACGATGTCGTTCCGCAACTATTATCGCTTCGAGCGCCGCAGTCGCCCGGTCCAGATCATCATTGATGATGACATACTTGAAGTCGCCATAGGCACGAACTTCGGCCACGGCGTTTCGCAGCCTTCTCTCCAGGTCGGGGGCCGTGTTCAGATTTCGCGCACGCAGCCGGGATTCGAGCACCTCGCGCGAGGGCGGCAGGACAAATATAGTGACCGCGTCGGACATCTGGCGTCGAATCTGTCCTGCTCCCTGAACATCTATGTCGAGAATGACATCGAAACCCTCGTCCATCATCTTTTCGATAGTGGCCCTGTGCGTGCCGTAAAGGTGACCATGCACCTCGGCGCACTCTAGAAACTCGCCCCTCTCGCGCATCTTCTGGAATTCGACCTCAGAGACGAAGAAGTAATTCACGCCGTCTCGTTCGGACCCGCGAGCCTGCCGCGTAGTATAAGAGACCGAATAGCGGAGCAGGTCGAGGCGAAGGAGCGAACGTTCGACGAGTGAGGACTTACCCGCCCCGGAAGGGGCAGTAACCACTATGAGGTTCCCTTTCGACCTTTGGCCCCGGTCTTGCCGCAGCGTTTTTGCGCCAGAGCATTCCCCTGGACTCTTCTCCAACGCGCGCG
>DASTET010000618.1:0-2432 GCA_035709445.1 Blastocatellia bacterium
AAACGCGATGGGTTTCACGATAAGATGGTCCAGATGTCTCTGGGCGAGAACAAAAAGGTCTATACCTTCGCCATGGAAAAGAAGCAGTCTGCTACGGGCGAGCGATAGACAGGCAGGAGGGCCGGGTCTTAACTTCAACCCGGTGTGTTATCATAATGTCCGCCGAAAATTAGTATGGCGATGATGAACGGGAGCGATTAATCTCTAACCGATAAGCCTGGCAGCCATCCCCGGCCAGGCGGGCAGCGCGCATTTTCGTTTTTACTCTTATAAAAAGGACCGGGCGAACAGAAACAATAATTCATCATGTTCAAGAAGAAGAAGAGGACCAGAGATTACGACGTCAAACCGACAAGCTGCCTGAATCAGACATCCGAAGCATCGCAGTTCGAAGTTCTGGCCGGGCTCAAGAGCGATGTGGGGTGCGTGCGCGAGCTGAATGAAGACTCGGGCCGGTTCACCTTGCCCGACGACCCGCAGTTGCTGCGCGACAAGGGGCGGCTCTTCATAGTGGCCGATGGGATGGGCGGCCACAGCGGCGGCGAGATCGCAAGCAGCATCGCGGTCGAGGTCATCACGCGGGCTTATTATGAAGACGCGGGCGATCCTCAGACCGCGCTCAGGAATGCCTTCCGCGAAGCGAACCATCAGATTTACGAGGTGGCCCGAAAGGACGAAAGCCTCAAAGGCATGGGGACGACCTGCACCGCGCTCGTTCTCAGAAACGGCTCGGCGCTTTCGGCTCACGTCGGCGACAGCCGCCTCTACCTCGTCCGCAATGACGACATATACCTCATGACGGAAGACCATTCGGCAGTGATGGAGATGGTCAAGCAGGGCTGGATAAGCCTCTCGGATGCGCGCCATCATCCGGATAAGAACGTCATACTCCGCGCCATGGGGAGCCATCCGGATGTCGAGGTCTCAACCTGGCAGGAGCCCTTTCCGCTCAGAGCGGGCGACCGGTTCCTGCTCTGCTCCGACGGGCTTTACGACCTGGTCGAAGACGAAGAGATCAAACAGATAGTGCTCGCAAGCGACCCGCAAAACGCGTGCGAGAACCTTGTCGCGCTCGCAAAGGAGCGGGGCGGACATGACAACATCACCGTAACGATAGCGAGCCTCAAGCAACCGGGCGAGGACTTAAAAAGGCCCGTTCCGGTGACGAGAGTTGTGGAGGTGTCCGAATGATAGGCAGTGTGGTCGGAAACTACAGGATCACCGAAAAGATCGGCGAAGGCGGAATGGGAGCGGTCTTCAAGGGCATAGACATGATGCTCGAACGCGAGGTCGCCATAAAAGTGCTGCGGCCCGAATACGCAAGCCAGCCGGAGCTTGTCGAACGGTTCCGCTCGGAAGCGGTCACGCTCGCAAAGCTGAACCATCCGAACATAGCGACGCTCCACGGGTTCTTTCGCCAGGGCAATGACTTCTTCATGGTTATGGAGTTTTTGCGCGGCGAACCGCTCGACAGCATCATCGAGAGGTCGGGGGCCATGCCCGTAGACCGCGCGGTCACCCTCTTCTGCCATGCGCTCGAAGGCATAGGCCACGCTCATTCGCTCGGCATAATTCACCGCGACATAAAGCCCGCCAACATAATGCTGACCGATAAGGGCGTGGTCAAGGTGATGGATTTCGGCATCGCCCGCGTCCTCGGCACGGCCCGCATGACAAGGCAGGGCAGCATCGTCGGCACCATCGCCTACATGTCGCCCGAACAGATACAGGGGTTCGAGTCCGATGCGCGCGCCGACATCTACTCGCTCGGCATACTGCTCTACGAGATGCTGACGGGCCGCGTCCCATTCATAAACGACACAGAGTTCTCGCTGATGATGGCGCAGATACAGGAGATGCCGACGCCGCCGCGCACCTTCGCGCCGCACATACCACCGGCGATCGAACAGGCGATAATGCGCTCGCTCAACAAACAGCCCGAAGCCAGGTTCCAATCCGTCAGCGAATTCCGAAGCGCGCTCGAATGGGGGCAGGGTCTCACCCCGGCTCAAAGCGCGCAGCCGCGCCAGACCGCTCCGCCCACCCGTCTAGCTACCGACCCGTCAGGCGCGCCGCTTACCGCAGGCGATCAGATGAGAGAGACGCGGCTTGCGCCACAGGGCGGTTATCCTCCGCCATATTCGCAGCCCGGATTCGTGCAGGCGCCAGCAGGATACGGGCAGCCTTACGCGCCTCAGACCCACGCTTCTCTATTCAGCCGCCTCAACTGGATGCACTACGCCGGGGCGGCTATCGTCCTCATAGTGCTTCTTGCGACGCCCTTCGCGCTTATGAGCGTGTTCAAGCAGGCGTCATCCTCGCAAAAACCTGCGGCAGAGACCAGACCGGCCGTAACGCCTTCGGCCCCGCCCCCTGCCGCCGAGCCGCAAGCCCAGCCGCTCCCCGGCCAGACCGCCACCCAGCCGCTCCCG